>CBFGOB010000132.1:0-7301 GCA_965650215.1 uncultured bacterium
CAAGGCCCCGAGCGGCCACGCCTGGAAGCGCTGGCGCGCGAACTCGGGGTTGAGGACCGGGTGCGCTTCCTGGGCGTGCTGCCCCAGGCCGAGCTGGCGCGCTATTACAACGCCGCCGACGCCCTGGTGCTGGCCTCCAGCCGGGAGGGCATGCCCAACGTGGTGCTGGAGAGCCTGGCCTGCGGCACTCCCGTCATCGCCACCAACGTGGGGGGCATCCCGGAGGTCATGACCAGCGAGGACGCGGGCATCCTGCTGGCCGGGAGATCTGCCGACGACATCGTCGCCGCCGTGAAGGCCCTGCTGGCCGCACCCCCGGACAGGAGCGCCGTGGCCGCCCACGGGGCCGAGGCGGTCAAAGGCTCGACGGTTTATATCACCCTCGAGCCCTGTTCGACCCATGGGCGGACGCCACCCTGCACCCAAGGACTGATCGAAGCCGGGGTGGCCCGGGTGGTTTATGCCTGTGTCGACCCGAATGCGGCTCATGCCGGGCGCGCGGATGCCATGCTCCGCGAGGCGGGGATCGAGGTCCTGTGCGGTGTGGGTGCCGAGGATGCCGGGAAGATCCTGCGGCCGTTCCTCAAGGTGCAGCGCAGCGGCCTGCCTTGGGTCATTTGGAAGACCGCGATGAGTCTCGACGGTCGTCTGACGCGGCCGCCGGGGGAGGGTCAGTGGCTGACCGGCGAGGCCGCTCGTGCGGATGTCCAGCACTTGCGCGCGCAGGTCGATGCGATCCTGACCAGCGGTGAAACCGTCCGGCGCGACCGTCCGGCGCTGACGATCCGCGAGCCTGCCTTGGCGGCCGGACGCCCGCAGCCCTGGCGGGTGGTGTTTTCCGATCACCCGGAAACCCTGCCGCCGGACGCGCCCTTGCTCTGCGATGCGCATCGGCAGCGGACGCTGATCCGTCCGCGCGGGGGGCTTGAGGAAAGCCTGCGCGGCCTGGTCCGGGAGCAGGGGGTGCTTTCCTGCATGACCGAATGCGGTGGCGTGCTTTCCGCGGCGCTGATGGAAGCCGGCCTTGTCGATGAGGTGGTGGTGTATCTGGCACCCTTGCTTTGCGGCGGCCCGACGCCCGCCATGGCCGGAAGTGGCTTGGCGTCATCGCTGCATTTGACCGATCTCCGCTACCGCCAGCTGGGTGATGACCTTTGCCTGCACGGGCTCATCGGCTGAAGGGTGAATATGGACCAAATGATCCACATTTGTGGACCTTTTGAGAAAGGATGCAGCCAGGTGAAGCGGCGGCGGTTTCACTGAAAATGCTCTCAAGGTGTGGCGTGGTCGCGCATCGGGGGGCTTGGTTGGCAAATGCCCGGAATCAGGTTTGACTTTAGCGGCCCAACATGGTGTATATTATATTTTTCCGCCGGTATATTTTTCTGTCGGTTCATCCTCAACCTCCACGTCCATGAGTGCAGCCAGCGATCGGATTGAAATGCATGATATCAAACATGTGCGGGCGATGCTCACGGGGATTATTTTCGAGTGCCCTTTGGGTGGCAATCCCGTGGATTGCATGTGCCATGACCTCCGCAAGTTGCCTGCGGGCGAAAAATTCGCGTGGATCAGGGCGATGAGCGACGAGGACTGTGTCGCGCTCTACCGCAAGCACACCCACTGCCTTGAAATGAAGGTCGGCGGTGGCTGCTGCGCGGAGGCCGCCGCGTCGGCAGCCTCCTGATTCCATGGGTTCCAGGGGGAGCTTCGGTTTATTCTTGCACCTCCTGTCCCGATGGAAAAGATCCGCGCCCCGCGCCGCGGTTCCATCCCATGAGCGAATCCCTGAATTCCGTCAGCCACGCCAGCTTCGAGCAGATCGCCGAGGTTCTGAAGTCCCACCAGTCGTTTGTCCTGCTCAGCCATGTGCGTCCCGACGCGGATGCGATCGGCTCCCAGATCGCCCTCGGGGCGACCCTGAGCGCCATGGGCAAGTCGGTGCGCCTGATCAACGAGGACGGCTTGCCGGAAAACCTCGCGTTCCTGCGTGGCTCGGAGCGGATCGAGTCGCCGCCGGCCGAGCCGGTGGAGGTCGAGGTCGCGATCGCCCTCGATACCGCTGCCAAGCCCCGTCTCGGCGACAATGCCCTGCACGCGGCGTCGAAGGCCAAGCTTTGGATCAACATCGACCACCACCTTTCGAATCCCAAGTACGGGGACTACAACCTCATCGATTCCGGCAGTCCGGCGACCGGGGAAATCCTTTACGACCTGATTGTCGGTTGCGGGTTGCCGATGCCGGAGGAGACCCGTGATGCGATTTACGTCGCGGTGTCGACCGACACCGGGTCGTTCCAGTATCCATCGACCACCGCCAGGACCTATGAGATGGCGGCCGACATGATCCGCCGGGGCCTCAATGTCGGTGAAATCAATGCCAAGACCTACGACGAGCAACCTTACCGTCGTCTCGAATTGTTGCGTGCCCTGTTGCTGACGCTTGAGCGGTCCGAGGATGGCCTGGTGGCGAATTGGACGATGCGTGACCAGGTGCGCGCCGAGCTTGAATTGCGTCCCGAGGACAGCGAGGGGTTGATCGACATCATCCGCGGCATCCGCGGGGTGCTGGTGGCGGTGTTTTTCGAGGAATTGCCCGACGCCAAGGTGCGGGTCTCGATGCGCTCCAAGGACCACCGCTTCGATGTCTGCCGGATCGCCCAGCAATTCGGTGGCGGTGGTCATGCCCTTGCGGCGGGCATCCGCATGCCGGGGCCGGTCGAGGACGCCAAACCGAAAGTGCTCGCCGCCATCCAAACCCAACTCCGTGAAAGCGGACTCGCCTCCTGAAGCTTTTTTATGAATCCGAATCCCCTAGAGGCCCATTCCCCGAGCGGCGTGCTCCTGATCGACAAGGCACCCGACATGACTTCCCACGACGTCGTCGCCATCGGCCGTCGTGCGCTCAACACCAAGAAGATCGGCCACTGTGGCACGCTGGATCCGATGGCCACCGGCCTGCTGATGCTGGTGGTTGGCCGTGCGACCAAGATCCAGGACCTGCTGATGAGCGAGGACAAGCAATATGCCGGCACGCTCACGCTTGGCACCACCACCACGACCCAGGACCGCCAGGGCGAGGTCGAGGAAACCAAGGACGTGCCCGCGTTCACGCGCGAGCAGATCGAGGCGGCGTTCCAGGCCTACCTCGGTGAGTTCGAGCAGATGCCGCCGATGGTTTCGGCGATCAAGCAGGACGGCGTGCCGCTCTACAAGTTGGCGCGCAAGGGTCAGGTTGTGGAGCGCAAGCTGCGGCCGGTGCGCGTGGACAGCTTTGAGATCACTCGCATCGAGTTGCCCGAGGTCGACTTCGTGGTGAATTGCTCCAAAGGGTTCTACGTCCGCACCTACGCGCATGACATCGGCCAGAAGCTCGGCTGTGGCGCGCATCTGAGCGCCCTGCGACGCACGCGCTCCGGCAAGTTCACTCTCGATCGCGCGGTGCCCGCGATGGATCTCAAGACGATTCCGCGGGCCGACCTGCTCAAGTCGATGGTGTCGCTCGCCGAGATTTCCCTGATGCGCGGCGCGTGAGGCAAGCGGATGGAAACGCGGACTTGCGAAGGTCGCGGAGCAGGGAAGAGCGATTGGGAATTGTAGCGGCGCTCGATGAGCGTCGCAGATTGTCTGTCCCTTGGTTCAGGACGAGTTGTCGGATGGATGGCGGCAAGATGCCGCCAAGCCTGGCAATGGCGCTTGGAAAGCGCCACTCCGATGAATGCGATTGGAGTGGCTGCCTCTGGCAGCCATTTTCAGGATTGGCGGTTTCCAAATCGCCATCGATCTTTTCCCGGTAAGCTCTAACCAATCACTTTCAACACATCCGTCACCGCCTGCTTCAGGGCGGTGATGGCTTCTTCCGGATGGGCGGCGGAGAGGCTGATGCGCAGGCGGGCGCTGCCGCGCGGGACGGTCGGGTAGCGGATCGCCGGGACCAGCAGGCCGGCGTCCTCGAGAGCGGCCGAGGCTTCGAGGGCACGCGGGTTGTCGCCGAGCAGAAGTGGTTGGATCGCGGTCGGCGAACGGCCGATCGCGTCGATGGATTGTTGGAGTTGCCGGCGCAGGCGGCGGCCTTCTTCCGAGCGGATCAACTCGATCGCAGCGCAGGCGGCGTGGGCAAGGGCGGGTGGTGGTGCGGTCGAGTAGATGAACGAGCGGGCGCGGTTGACCATCAGGTCGATCCATGCGCGCGAGGCGGCGAGGTAGCCGCCGGAAAGGCCGGCAGCCTTGCTGAGCGTGCCCATTTGGAATGCGATCCGCTGCTGCAAGCCCTCCTGCTCGGCGAGGCCCATGCCGCGTTCGCCGAGCACCCCGAAGCCGTGGGCTTCGTCCAGCAGCAACAGCGCGTCGTGGGTTTCGGTCAGCTCAACCAGGGCGCGCAGCGGGCAGAGGTCGCCGTCCATGCTGAACACCGATTCGGTGGCCACCAGGATACGGGCGTCGGCCGAGCGGGCGCGGATGCCGCGGAGCAGCCGTTCGAGTTTGCCGAGGTCGTTGTGAGGAAACACCCGGAGGGTCGCGCCGGAGAGTTTCGCGGCATCGACGAGGCAGGCATGCGAGAGCTTGTCGAGGATCACGAAATCCGTCTTGCCGACGATGGCGGGGATGATGCCCAGCGAGGTCGCGAAGCCGGATGAAAAAGTCAGCGCGGCCTCGGTTTGCTTGGCGGCGGCGATCGCCGATTCGAGACGGGCATGTGGCGGCAAGGTGCCGCAGACGAGACGGGAGGAGGCGGCGCCCGCCCCGTAGCGGCCGATGCCTTCGATGAGCGCGGATTGGATCTGCGGGTGGCAGGCGAGGCCGAGGTAATCGTTGGATGCGAAGTTCCAGAGGGCTTTGCCGTGACGTGTGATGCGTGGTCCCGCAGCACTGTCGAGCGGCTTCAACTGACGCAGCAGGCCCTGGCGGGCGAGTTCCTCGAGTTGCTCGTCGGGGGCTTGCATCGTCTGGGGCTTCAGCTGCGCATGAGTGCCCAGTTCAGCAGTTTGGTGGAATCCTTCCAGATGTGCTGGGTTGTCGACTTGAGGACGACGACCACGACCGAGCGGTCCTCCAGGCTGCCGGTGGCGACGAGGCAGCGGCCGGAGGCGTTGGTGGTGCCGGTTTTGAGACCATCACAGTAGGGAGTGTCCTTGAGCACCTTGTTGGTGGTGGTGATGAGGGTCGTGCGACCGTTGCTGAAGCGGAAGGTGTAGGCCTCGGTGTTGGCGAACTCGCGGATGACCGGGCTTTTGTAGGCCTCGAGGGCGGCGATCGCGAGGTCGCGGGCGGTGGAATACTGGTCGGGCTCGGTGAGGCCGTGGGGGTTTTGGAAGCGGGAATTGCGCATGCCGAGCTGGCGGCATTTCTCGTTCATCAGCCGGGCAAAGGCGGCCTGGCTGCCGGCGACATCGCGGGCCAGGGCGCGGGCGACATCGTTGGCGCTTTTGACCATCAGCACTTTCAGCAGCTCGCGGCGGGTGTAGACCTCGCCGGCGCGTATGCCGAGCTTGGTCGGTTCGCAGTTGCTGTCGGTGGCTTCGATGCGCACCGGCTTGTCGAGGTTGCCGGCGTCGAGCACGCAGAGGGCGGTGATGATTTTCTGGGTGCTGGCGACCGCCCGACGGCTGTCGGCATCCTTGGCGTAGAGGATCTTGCCGCTTTTGATGTCGACGACGATCGCGCTCGGGGCGTGGACCGGCGGCGGTGGGTTGAGGGGAACCGCACCGACCGAGGGAACGGCGGCAAGGCCCTGATTCGGCGGCGGGGTGAAGCCGTTGCCGGGAAAGGCGGGGCGCGGGGCGGCCGCGTCAAGCGGCGGGCTGACGGTGCACGACGGCAAAAGACAGAGCACGCTGATCGCGGTCAGGGTCAGGGACAAGGGCACTCGAAGCATGGGCGGGATCATCGGCAGGGAAACGGAGGGTGCAAGGAAGAAGGCGTGGGTGGAAAATGGTCGGGCGTCGGTCCTGCCATCCGATGATTGCGCTGATTGCGGTTTGGCAGGGTCATTTGGATCAAATGGCCGATAGGGTCGGGGCGGAACGCGGCGGGGCGGTCGTTTGATCAAAACGACCCTACCGCAGACTGCTCAGCGCGCGACGAGCACGAGGTAGTTGCGGGCGGCTTTGTTCCACCAATGGCTGCTGGTGTAGGGCTTGGGGCTGAGCGGCGGGCCGATCCAGAATTGGGTCGAGGTGCCGCCGTCGAGGTTGAGCGCCTGTTGCACCGACCAACCGACCGGAGCTTGCTCGCGAATCGCTTGCGCGAGTTGTTGCAGGCTGCACGCGGAGCTGCGGCCGATCCACCAGCGGGTGTTGCCGTCCCAGAGGATCAGGCTGCGCGAGCTTTGCTTCTGGTCGTCGAGGCCGCTGACCGCACGGTGCCGGTCGATAAGCATCGGACCGGCCTGCAGGAGTTGGCGCATCTGGCGGGCTTGTTGCGGGCCCATCGACTCGCGGCGGCTGATGGCCATCCGGCCGTCACGGCTTTCATGGAACAATCCGCTGGTGAGCGAGGATTCGGCATTCCATTGGCCGCTGGCCCGGCCGTTGCTGACGACCAGGCCGAGGGCATCGCCTTCGGGGGTGAAGAACCCGCCATTGATCGCCGCCAGTCCCCTGACGGAAGCGGCGGCTTCGGCGGCGTTCTGGAATTCCGTTCCCGGCCCGCTTGCCTGATCGACCACCCGCAGGCGGTGGCTGCGGGAGTCGAAAGCCACGCCTTCAAAGGTGACAGTGGCGGTTTCCGGCGCGGTGACCTGGGGTGAGTCGGGTGCTTCTGGCGTTTCGCCTGAAATCCGCTCGTCCGGCAGCAGTGCGACTGCCGGAGGATGGTTCAGGGCGCGGAATTGCGGTGTCGGGCTCGGCGCCGGGGCGCAGTGGGCAAGCAGAAGCGCCGCAAGGGCGGTGGCGGTGAACAATCGTCCCATGCCGCAGGTTTCCATGAATCGGCCGGAAGCGCAAGGGGGGCGGCGTGACGGAGCTGTGATCATTCTTTTGCTTGGCGGAGAGGCCGGGCCGCAATCAGTCTGCGCCCATGTCGCGCATTTTCCGGATTGCCCTGTGGATCGTGGTTTCCCTGTTGGGGGTGCTTGCCGTCGCGGTGGCGGCCTTCGAGCGGGATGAACCGATCAATGCCCTGTGGCTGGTGGTCGCCGGAGTCTGCTCGTTTGCGGTCGCCTACCGGTTCTACAGCGCGTGGCTGGTGGCGAAAGTGCTGACGGTGGATGCGTCCCGCGCGCCTGCCGCGGTGACGCGGGCGGACGGCAAGGACTTTGTGCCGACGCCGAAGTGGGTGGTGTTCGGCCACCATTTCGCGGC
>CBFGOB010000133.1:0-7274 GCA_965650215.1 uncultured bacterium
CCGTGCGCGGCAACCACATCTCCCACTGCGAACAGGCGGGCATCGTCGGCAGCCTCGGCGCGGCCTTCAGCACGATCAGCGGCAACCACATCCACGACATCCACGTCCGCCAGCTCTTCGGCGGCGCGGAGCAGGCAGGCATCAAGATCCACGCCGCCATCGACACACTGATCGCGGGCAACCACGTCCACCACTGCAACCGCGGAATCTGGCTCGACTGGATGGCTCAAGGCACGCGGGTCACCCGCAATCTGCTCCACGACAGCCTTGGCGCGGAGGACCTGTTCGTCGAGGTCAACCACGGGCCATTCCTGGTCGACCACAACGTCATGCTCTCGCGCCGCGCCATCCTCGACTGGTCGCAGGGCGGAGCCTATGCCCACAACCTGATCGCCGGGGCCATCATTCCTCGCGCCGAACTCCGCCGCGAAACCCCATGGCTGGAAGAACATGGAACCCGGATCCGCGGCATCGCGAACATCAAGGGTGGCGACAACCGCTTCTATCAAAATATCCTGGTCGCGCCGGCCGGACTCGATGGCTACGACAGCTCGGCATCGCCCAACGCGATGGCCGGCAATGTCTTTCTCCGCGGCGCCAAGCCGTCGCGCCACGAGATCTCGCCACAGGTCATGCCGGAATTCGATCCGGCCCTGCGGCTGCGCGAGGACCAGGGCACCTGGCTGCTCGACCTGCAGGCCGGCTGGAATGCCGAAGCCGCCGGACCGCTGGTGGACTCGGCCCTGCTCGGCAAAACCGCGGTCAGCGGCATGACCTTCGTCCAGCCCGACGGCTTGCCCTATCGGCTCGACCGCGATTTCCACGGCAGGATCCGCTCCGCGGCACATCCCGGACCTTTCGCCGGTCTGAGCAGCGGCCCCCACTCGCCCAAGGTGTGGCCATCCGCAGCACCATGAAGCCCGCGCTCACTCGGGAATCGGATCGCCGCGCCGGACCGGCTCGCCTTCCCAGTGCGCCGTGTCGCTGGCCGCATCGTAGCGGAGCACCCGGTGCGCGCTGCCCGGTGCCAGCGGCACATCGGGCCGGGGCAGCCACTTCCGGTGCTCGGCCAGCACCACCGCATGCCCGGGCATCGGCGCGAGATTGTGCCACTCGTTCGGATCGGCCCGCATGTCATACAATTCCTCCGACCCGTCGGCGTAGCGGATGTACCGCCAATGCTCGCTGCGGATCCCGTGGTTGCCCTGGTTGTGGGTGGTGATCGCCGGACGCTCGCGCGGCGCGGCGGCATCCCGCAGCTGGGGGACCAGGCTGATCCCATCCAGATCCTCGCGCGGGGGCAACCCCGCCAGCTCGATCAGTGTCGGATGAATGTCGAGCAATTCGGCCGGACGGCTCACACGTTGGCCGGCCTTCACTCCCGGTCCGGCAAACAAGAGCGGCACGCGGGTCGAGCGGTCCCACAGCGAGTTCTTGCCGCTGATCCCCTTCTCGCCCAGGTGATAGCCGTTGTCTCCCCAGATCACCACCAGCGTGTCCTGGGCGCGGCCGCTTTCCTCGAGCGCCTGGAACAGCCGCCCGAGCTGGGCATCGACAAAGCTGACGCAGGCGAGATAGCTGCGTGCGAGCTGGCGGGTCTGGCGGTTTTCCTGCAGCCACTTCAGCCGCGGCTCGGGCAGCCGCCAGTGCGGATACCAGGAAAACCGCGGCGTGTCGTCGCGGTCGCCGGCAAGCATCGGCGGCAGAACACGGTCGTCGTCCGGATAGAGGTCGAACCACTTCCGCGTCGCATAGCAGGGGACATGCGGAAGAAAAAATCCGGCGCTGATGAAAAACGGACGGTCCTTCGGCGCCTCGCGGATCTGCCGCTCGGCCCAACTGGCCACCTGATAGTCACCTTTTTTCGAATCGTCGTTGTCGGGTGGCCAGACGCCCCAATCCATCTGCGGATGGTTTCCCATCGGCGTCGCGGGAATCAGCTTTGCCGGCGGCTTCGCACCGATGCCGCCGGCGCGGCCGACGACCTCGAACTCCGGACGGCCCGGATCCCCGCCGGCCTGCGTGCCGGCATGATAGATTTTCCCGGTCGCGCTGGTGCGGTAGCCGTGAGTGGCGAAGTACTGCGGCAGCGAAAGGCGCTCGCGCAGCATCCCGTGCTGGCGCGGGGCGGGCGCAAGCCCGTAGATGCCGGTGCGTGTCGGACGCAGGCCGAACATCACGCTGGTCCGCGACGGATTGCACAGCGGCGATTGGCAGTGGGCATTGAGAAAAGTCGTGCCACGGGCGGCCAGCGCATCGAGGTGCGGGGTCTTCACCAGCGGATGCCCGCCCAGCGGGCCGATCCAGTCGTTCTGGTCGTCGATCACAATGAACAGGACATTCGGCTTTTCCGCCGCACGCGCGCACAGCGCCGGAACCGCCAGCATGAGCAAGAAAATGAACCCACAGACGGACAGGGATGGGCGCCGAGGATGAATGGGTTTTTGCATGAGACGCTGTCTGAACCTTCTGAACCGGCAGGAACCTTTTGAAGACAAGCTCTGGGAGAACCGGCTTGTTAAGCGAGTGGATGGTTAACCCCTGATTCCCAATCTCTTTTCCCATCTGCGACCATCCGTGTCCATCTGTGGTTTCGTGTGCTTGGATTCATGGCGCCGTGAGGCGTGGCGCGGAGTGGCCTTGTTGCTGGATTTTTCCCAGCAGCCCCTGAAGCTCCGCCACTTTCTCCGGATGGGCTTTTGCGAGGTTGTGGCGCTGGCCGATATCCTCGCGCAGATTGTAGAGCCCGACGACCTGGTCATCGTAGGCGGGCACCTTGTGTTTTTCCCGCCATGCGTCCGATGGCTGACGGACCGCGCCGGTTTTGGCATTGACCAGCACCCAGTCCCCGTCGCGGATCGCATACTTGCCCTTGCTGGTGTTGTGGACGATCGTTCTGCGCGGTGACTCCGCCACCTCCCCTTTCAACCATGGCAGGAAGTCATGCGAATCCTCAGCGGAGTTTTCCGGCAGATCGAAGCCGGCATAGTGAGAAAGCGTTGCCATCAGATCGACTTGGGAAAAGACCGCGTCCGTGACCGCGCCGGCCTTGGTCAGCCCCGGCCACCTGATCATCGTCGGCACGCGGTGACCACCTTCATAAATGTCGCGCTTGAGTCCGCGCAGGGGCCCGGCCGACCAGTGATCAAACTTGTCGTCACGGGGATACGCGTAATTTTCCGGCCCATTGTCTGCGGAGAAAATCACGATCGTGTTCTGATCAAGCCCGGCATCGCGCAAGGCTTGCAGCAGCTGGCCACAGGCATCGTCGGTTTGCACGACATAGTCACCGTACGCACCTGCCTTGGATTTGCCATCGAACGAATCCAGCGGAACGATCGGCGCATGCGGCGATGGCAGAGGGAAGTAGAGGAAGAACGGCTCGGCCTTGCCTTTGCGCGAGTGGATGTATTCAACACCTTTCCTGGTGAGCGTCGGCAGCACCTGATAGAAATCCCAATCCGACCGGCCCGGGCCCTCGCGGCATTCCCATCCGCCTTCCTTGGTGTTTTGCGGCGTTTTTTTGAACGTGATGTCTGGCGCCGCCACCACGCGGTCGTTTTCAATCCACGTGTAGGGCGGAAAATTGATCACGTTGTCGCCGAAGTAGTCATCAAAGCCATGATCGAGCGGTCCGCCACGAAAGGGCTTGGACCAGTCGAAGTCATCATGCTGTATCGACTTCGGCGGAGCGCCCGGCTTGCGGATCGAATTCCAGTCCCAGCCGAGATGCCATTTGCCGATGCAGGCGGTGCGGTATCCCCGCTGGCGCAAGAGCTCCGCAAGCGTCAGCTGGCCGGGCCTGAACACCGGCGGATCAAAGCCGGTGTCGATGCCATGGAAATCGCGCCAGTGGTAACGGCCGGTGAGCATCGCATAGCGCGACGGCGTGCAGATCCCCGAAGAACTGTGCGCGTCGGTGAAACGCAAGCCCTCGGCCGCCAACCGGTCCAAATGCGGCGTGGGGATTTTCGAATCCTTGTTGAAGCAGCCGAGATCGCCGTAGCCCAGATCATCCGCATAGAGCAGCAGGATGTTCATCGGCGTCGCAGCAGCCGAAAGTCCCAGCGACAAGGCAAGGGCAAGGGAAACACCGATCAGGCGAATGCGGTCGAAGATCATGGCAGGTTTCGAAAGGTTCAGGAATCTTACATTCCAGCGCAGGCCATACGGGTGCATGTGGCCAGATGTTTCCCACGGACAGCTGCGCGCATGCCTACCAGTTTCGCTTCCGGTAATCGTCGCGGTCGTATTTCCCGTCCTTGTTCACATCGAAATGATCGCCCTTGAGGGTCAGGCAGTAGTCGATTTCATGTTGAGGCGCCCCGACCTGTTTGAGGGCTTCGAGCTGGTAGGCGATGCAGGCTTTTTCCGCCGCGACGCCTGTCCATGCGGCCGCCGGCACCGGCTTGCCGCCGGTCCGCAGGTGGTCATGATACAGCTTCGAGTGATAGGCATCGTGCGCGATCGTGGCGGCGCACCAGGTGAGCGAATGAAACGCGCTTTTCCCGGCCAGCTCGAAAGTCGGCAGGTCCAGATCCGCGCGCATGCCACTGCGCCTGCTTTCGGCAATGACCGCCACGTGTTGGCGCACCAGCTCATGGACGTCGGGCGCTTTCGTCTCCAGCAGCTTCAACGCGGCTGCAACCTGCAGGCGGAACTTCTTCGTGCCCTTGACTTCGACGGGCGTCTCCTGCCAGGCCAGCGGCCGATCGGCGTGCAAGGGCAGCGCAAGCATGGCCATCCCCACCGCGGCGAACAGGAGATGGTGGCGGGGTAATTTCATGATCCAAGCGATATCCAAATGCGGCACATGGCACAAGCGTCGAGTCATGCCCAACGCGCAGCCTGCCACCCGCTGCCCTGCTTCACGCCGCGGTGTTGGAACTCGCGATCCAGAAACGCCTGTACCGACGACTTCGGCAGGTTCCAGTGCGGAGCGATCAGTAGATCGGGATCGGCCAAGCCGAAGAGACGTTGGATCACCAGATCCGGGCGCAGCCGCGGCAGCAGGTCACACAGGAAATCGGTGTAGCCCTCCAACGTGAACAAGGGAAACGGCTCATCACGATACGCCTTGGCAAGGATCGAGCCTTTGACGATGTGAAGATGGTGAAGTTTCACGAATCCCACCTGGGGGAAGCGGTTGATCTCATCCGCGTAAGCCAGCATCTCGTCGCGGCTTTCCCATGGAAAGCCGAAGACGGTATGCAGGCAGAGATGCAGCGGGGTGTGCCCGAGCCGCTCGAGCAATGCGATCAACTCTCCATGCGTGCAACCGCGGTTGATCCGGCGCAGGGTCTCGTCATGGATCGACTCCATGCCAAGTTCGAGGTCGACCTCGAGGCGCCCGCAGTAGCTTTCTAACAAAGCAATCTTGTCCTCATCCAGGCAATCCGGCCGCGTGCCGACCGCCAGCCCGACGGTATCCCCTGGCACGGCGGACAAGGCCGAATCGTAGAGCGCCTTCAGCCGTTCGACCGGCGCGTGGGTATTGGTGTTCGGCTGGAAATAGACGATGAACTTCTCGGCCCCGTAATGCCGCCGGGCGTGATCGATGCCATGGCGGACCTGGTCGCGGATATCCTCCAGCGAGCGCGCGGCGGAAGGCGTGAAGGCATCGACATTGCAATACGTGCAGCCGCCGTAGCCCTTGCTGCCGTCGCGGTTCGGACAGCTGAAGCCGGCGTCGACCGTGATCTTGTAGACCCGCCGACCGCCGAATGTCTGCCGCAGCCAGGGCCCATAGGCCCGGTAGCTTCTGTCATCGCCATGGCGATGCAGGTTGTGCGCCAGCGACATCGTGGAAGCACTCTGCGTGAGAGCAGGCCCGAAGGAAATACCAAAGGGCTTAACGCTTCGGAATCAGCGCTGGTACTTGCGCTTGAAGGTCAGCGCGGCACCGGACTTGCTGATGATGCCCTGAAGGTAGGCGACTTCCTCGGCATCCTGGCTGTGGTCGATGCCCCTGAGCTTTTCCTGGGCGCGGGCGATAGCTTCCTCCGCCTGCTGCTCATCGATCTCGGCTTCGCCAAGGGCCATGTCGGTAAGCACGACGACCTTTTCCTGCGTGACTTCGGCAAAGCCGGAGCCGATCGCAAGGGTCACCACCTGGCCGTGGTGCAGATAGCGCAGCTCGCCGGCCTGCAGCGCGGTCACGAGTCCGGCGTGCTGCGGCAGAATGCCCATCTCGCCATCCACCCCCGGGAGGTAGACGTTGTCCACGGTATCCGAGAAGACCTTCTTCTCCGGAGTCACGATGTCGAGATGGAGTGGCATGGGTTGGGAAAGGTTATTGGTTATTAGTTATTGGTTAAAAGGAAGAGAATGATTCGAACACTCATCACTTATAACAAATAACGTCTAACGACTCAGTCGCGCGAGACGGTGTCGATGCCGGCTTTCATGTAGAAGTTGCCTTCGGGCACGTCGTCCCACTTGCCGTCGAGGATTTCGGCGAAGCCGCGGACCGTGTCCTCCATCGAGACCAGGGCGCCGGGGACGTTGGTGAACACCTCGGCGACGTGGAAGGGCTGGGTGAGGAAGCGCTGGATCTTGCGGGCGCGGAACACGGTGAGCTTGTCCTCATCGGAAAGCTCGTCCATGCCGAGAATCGCGATGATGTCCTGCAGGTCCTTGTAACGTTGCAGCGTCTGCTGCACGCCGCGGGCGACGCGGTAGTGCTCTTCGCCGACGACATCCGGGGCCAGCGCCTTGGAGGTCGAAGCCAGCGGGTCAACCGCAGGGAACAGCGCCTGCTCGGCAAGCGAGCGCTCCAGCACGACGGTCGCATCCAAGTGGGCGAAGGTGTTGGCGGGCGCGGGGTCGGTGAGGTCGTCCGCAGGCACATAGACCGCCTGGATCGAGGTGATCGAGCCCTTATTGGTCGAGGTGATCCGCTCCTGCAGGCCGGCCATTTCCTCGGCGAGCGTCGGTTGGTATCCCACGGCCGACGGCGTGCGGCCGAGCAATGCCGACACTTCGGAACCGGCTTGGGAGAAACGGAAGATGTTGTCGACGAAGAGCAGCACGTCCTGGTTCGCCTCGTCGCGGAAGTGCTCGGCCATGGTCAGCGCGGAAAGCGCGACGCGCAGACGTGCGCCGGGAGGCTCGTTCATCTGGCCGTAGCAGAGGGCCACCTTGGAACCTTCGGCGAGCACCGGGTTGCCCTTGTCGTCGAGCTTCACGTGGCCCTTGTCGTCCTTCTCGGTGGCGATGACGCCCGACTCGATCATTTCCCAGTAGAGGTCGTTGCCCTCGCGGGTCCGTTCGCC
>CBFGOB010000134.1:0-7261 GCA_965650215.1 uncultured bacterium
CGGTGGAAGCCTTCGGTGATGCCATTGTTTTTGGTGAAGCGCCACATGCAGGCGAGGATCGCTCATCATCCCATCCGATTTCCACGGCCTTTTTGCCAAAAATCCATTGCACATCATCCGCATCCATCCGTGTAATTCCATGCGGCCATTCGCCGCCCTTCCCGATCCGCCCGCATGCCCGCAACCCACGACTCGAGCCATTCCGCCGAAACCCCGAGCTTCCGCGAAGCTCTGCGCTTCTGGTGGAAGCTCGGCTGGATCAGCTTCGGTGGTCCCGCCGGACAAATCTCGATCATGCACAAGGAAATCGTCGAGCGGCGGCGCTGGCTCTCCGAGGACCATTTCCTCCATGCGCTCAACTTCTGCATGATGCTGCCCGGCCCGGAAGCCCAACAGCTGGCCACCTACCTCGGTTGGCGCCTGCACGGCGCACGCGGCGGCATCGCGGCCGGCACCCTGTTCGTGCTGCCCTCGGCCTTCATCCTCCTCGCCCTGAGCTGGCTCTACATGGCGGGCGGGGACATCGTCTGGATCCAGGGCATCTTCTATGGCCTCACCGCAGCCGTGATCGCCATCGTCTGCTCCGCCGTCATCCGCATCGGAAGCAAAGCCCTCAAGTCCCCCAGCCTCTGGGCCCTCGCCGGCGCAGCCTTCGTCGCGATCTTTTTCCTCAAGATCCCCTTCGTCCAAATCATCCTCAGCGCGGCCCTCATCGGCTTTGTCGGCGGGAAATCCTCCCGCGGCAATTCCCGGCGGGGAAAGGACATGGCAAGCCGGCCACAGGCGATGCCCCCTGTGTCAACCTGCCTCCGGCAACCCCCGCAAGCCTGCACCGCAGCCTCAGCGTGACCGCCATCTGCCTCAGTCTCTGGTGGCTGCCGGTGATCGCCGCCGGCTGGCTGTTAGGATGGCGGAGCATCCAATTCCAGGAAGGACTGTTTTTCAGCAAGGCGGCTCTGGTCACCATCGGTGGAGCCTATGCGGTGCTGCCCTATGTCGCGCAAATGGCGGTCGAGAATCACGGCTGGCTCACGCAAAAACAAATGATGGCGGGCCTCGGCCTTGCGGAAACCACCCCCGGCCCGCTGATCATGGTGCTGCAGTTCGTCGGCTTCGTCGCCGCCTGGCAGCATCCTGGAGACCTGCACCCGCTGCTCGCCGGCACGCTCGGCGCACTGGTCACCACCTGGGTGACCTTCCTGCCTTGCTTCCTCTTCGTCTTCCTCGGCGCACCACACGTCGAAAGCCTGCGGGATCGTCCCGCACTCGCCTCGACGCTCACCGCCATCACCGCGGCCGTCGTCGGCGTCATCCTCAACCTCGCGATCTGGTTCGCCTGGCACTCGCTGCGGCCGGAAACCGGAGGCTTCGACTTCTGCATCGCAGCCATGGCCGTGGCCTCGTGGGTGGCGATGGAGCGATTCAAAACCGGTATCATCCCGAACCTCGCCGCCTGCGCAGCACTCGGCATGCTGGTGAATCTCCTCGGCTGGGCCTGAACACCCGCGCGTTGGACAAAGTCGTCATGATCTGACAATGTTCCGCAGTCCTTTGGCCATTTCCCCATGAATTCAGCGATTTTCGAAATCTCCCTCATCCTCTTCCTGCTCGCCGCCAACGGCGTGTTCGCCATGACCGAAATCGCCATCGTGTCCTCCCGCAAAGGCCTGCTGCAGGCGCTCGCGGAAAAGGGTGGAAAAGGCGCCGCCCGAGCGCTTGCACTCGCCGACAACCCCAACCGCTTCTTGTCCACCGTCCAGATCGGCATCACCCTCGTCGGTATCGTCGCCGGCGCACTGGGCAGCGGCACCGTCGCCACACGGCTCGCCGAAATCATCGCCGTCGTCCCCCTGATCGGCGAACACGCCAAACCAATCTCACTGGCCATCGTCATCAGCGCCATTACCTACCTCTCACTGGTGGTGGGCGAACTGGTCCCGAAACGCCTGGCAATGAAATTTCCGGAACGCATCGCCAGCGGGATGTCCGCCCCGATGGCCGGGCTTTCATGGTTGGCGTCACCGGTGGTCAGCCTGCTGTCCTGGTCGACCGGCAGCCTGCTCAAACTCTTCGGCGTGCGCGAAACCGAGGAAATCGGCATGTCGCGCGAAGAACTCACGGTGCTGGTCCGGCAGGGCATGACCACCGGATCGATCAATCCCGCGGAATCCCGCATGATGCAAGGGGTGATCGGCTTCAACAAGCTGGTCGCCTACGACATCATGATTCCGCGCTCCAAGATCACGTGGATCGAGCAAGGCGCGAAGCACGAAGAGGTCTGGCCGCTGGTCATGCACAGCACGCAGACCGTCTTTCCTGTCTATCACGGACGCCGCGAAAACCTGGTGGGCGCGGTTTCCATCAAGGACATCTACGGCCAGCTTGCGGCCGGCGAAACGGCATCATTGCCGACCATCATGCAAGCACCGCTGCTGGTTCCCGAAACCCAAAAGGCCAGCGTGCTGTTGGAAACCTTCCGCAGCTCCGGTCAGCGCGCGGCCTTCGTGCTCGACGAATTCGGCAGCGTCATCGGCATGGTGACGCTCATCGACCTGATGGAAACCATCGTCGGCGATGTCCCTTCGCGTGAGGAACAACTCACCATGCCCGTCAGACGGCGCGAGGACGGGTCCTGGCTCATCGACGGGCTGTTCGAAATCGAAAAACTTCCCGAACGGCTTGAGGGATTCATCCTTCCCGAAGGCGGTGGCGACGCGTTCCAGACCGTATCCGGCTGGCTGATGCACGAGCTCGGGAGGGTCCCCGCGGAAACCGACCGGATCAGCTCCGGCGATTGGACCTTCGAGGTGATCGACATGGACCGGACCCGGGTCGACAAGGTGCTGGCCATCCGCAGGCCGGATGCCGCAACGGTCGGGTAAGCACCGCGGCAAACTTGCCAGGTGCATGATCGATGGCCGCCGGAATCACCGTAGCCATAACTGCCATGCATCTCCGATCCCAAGCCCTTGTCCGGCGTTCGTTTCTCAAACAAGCCACGATGACCGGCGCAGGACTGCTCGTCCTGCCCAGCGGGCTCAGGGCCGCAGGCCAATCGCCTAATGACAAACTCAACATCGCGCTCATCGGTGCTTACGGCCGGGCCACCGCGCACTATGGCTGGCTTAGGGAGCAGAATGTCTTTGCCGTCTGCGATATCAACGAGGCGCACTTTGCTCATGCCTTGAAGGAATTCCCCAAGGCCAAGACCTACATCGACTGGCGCAAGTGCCTCGACCACCCCGGCCTCGACGCCGTGGTCATCTGCACCGCCGACCACCATCACGCGTTCATATCCAACTGGGCGATGAACCGCGGCCTGCATGTCTACTGCGAGAAGCCCCTGGCCATCAGCGTCGAGGAGGCGCGCCTCCTGCGCAGCCGTTGGCTGGGCCACAAAGGCAAGATCGCCACCCAATGCGGTACCCAGATGCACGCCCAGGACAACTACGCCCGGGTCAGGGAAATGGTCCGCGACGGCGCGATCGGCGACCTGCAAAGCGTCGTCGCCTGGGGCAACCGCAAGCACCCGCGCAAGGGATACTTCCCCGCCCAAGGCAGCCCGCCTACCGGCCTGCACTGGGACCTCTGGCTCGGCCCATCTCCCGAACGGCCCTACCACCCGGACTACTTCAGCGGCCGCCCCGGCGCGAACTGCCTGCAATGGAACATGTTCGCCGACTGGGGACTCGGCCAGGTCGGCGACATGGGCAGCCATCTGATGGATCTGGCATGGAACGCCATCGACGCCACCACACCCGGCACGATCAAGGCCAGCGGCGAGCCCTTCAACCCGGAGGTCACTCCGGTTCTGCTGGAAAGCCACTTCGACCACCCGGCCAACTCATGGCGCGGACCGATCCGCGTCAGCTGGCACCAGGGTGGATCGCTGCCGCGCAGTCCGAGGGAATTCATCGATCTCGACCGCATCGGCCACGGGGTCATGTTCAAGGGCACCCAGGGATTCCTGATCGCCGACTATACGAAACGCCTGCTGATCCCCTCCGGCAAGGAGGCGGATCTCAGCTACTATCAACCTCGCGCCAGAAAAGACCAGATCCCGCCCGTCGGCGAATTCCATCAGCAGTGGATCGATGCCTGCAAGGACCCTTCCAAGGAAACCTGCTGCAACTTCGAATACCACTCATACCTGATCGAGCAGATGATCCTCGGCCTGATCGCCCACCGCACCGGCGAGACCCTCGAATACGACGGAGCCAGAGGCCAGATCACCAACCACGCCGAAGCCAATGCACTCCTGAAACGCAGCTACCGCGACGGCTGGACACTCGATGGCTGAATAAAGCTAAAAAACCGATATTTGACCACTGATTGCACTGATTGGGAAGAATTTATGGAATGGCGGTTTCCATATCGATATTCCAAATCATGAATTTTTCGAAAAATCAGTTCCATCAGCGCAATCAGCGTTTTTTCTAACATTCATTGCAGAGCGTTTTATCACTGACCCCATAAACCCATGAAAATCCGCGTCCATCCGTGTTCACTGGTCCGCCATAGCCTTGGCGAAGTCGGATCTGTGGTTAAAAAAATCTCTCTCTTTTGGATCTGCCTCCTTGCCTCGGTCTCCCCCGGCACCGAGCCGGTGAAACCATTCATCGATGATACCCAACCGGGTTGGCGGGCGCTGACCCGGGAAGACTTCACGAATGTCAACAGCACCGCCGACACTTGGACGTGGAAGGACGATCTGCTCATCTGCAGCGGCAAACCGGTCAGCGTGCTGCGAACTCAAAAGACCTATCGGAATTTCGAGTTTGTCGTCGAGTGGAGCCACCAGAAACCCGCAGGCAATTCCGGCGTCTTCATCTGGACCACCCCCGAATCGATCCGCAGGCTCGAAGCCTCAGGCAAACCCGGCCTTCCCGATGGCATCGAAGTCCAGGTGCTCGATCACGCCTACACCGATCAAATGAAAGCCGCCGGCAAACCCACCGACTGGTTCGGCACCCACGGAGATGTGTTTCCCGTGCGTGTGAAAATGACCCCCTTCGCACCGACATCACCGAATGGCGAGCGCAGCTTCCCGCGCAAGCACCTTGCCAAAGGCCACGGCCAGTGGAACCACTACTACATCCGCGCCATCAACGGCGAAGTGCGGTTGTGGGTGAATGGCGAAGAAGTTGGAGGCGGCACCGCCTGCGACCCTGCCGACGGCCACCTCTGCCTCGAAAGCGAAGGCTCCCCAATCCACTTCCGCCGCCTGCGGATCCGGGAACTGCCGTAACAGAAAAGATATTGGTGATTCGTTATTGGTTAAAGGGGAAGAGGGCTGCGCTCTCAGATCCCCCTTCTCTCTTCCACGAAAGCACGTTGTTGACAACGCGGTTTCTCCCGCCCGAAACCCTCGGCCTTCCGGCTTTGGGCCTTGGGCTTTCAGAATTCCGGCAGCCACAAAACGGCATGTTAAATTATATATCTTGTATATTTGCAAATGAACTAGATGATGGCCGCTTACGCCATGATCACCCGTTTGTATTCAGCCGCCCTGCGCGGCGTCGAGGCCGCCGAAGTCGAGGTCGAGGTCAATTCAAGCGGTGCTGACAAACCGATGATCCTCATCGTCGGTCTGCCCGATGCCGCAGTGCGCGAGTCCTCCCAGCGCGTGACTTCGGCCATTTACGCTTCCGCCCTGCGCATCGAGGATGGCATCAAGACCGTCAACCTCGCCCCCGCCGACCTGCGCAAGGAAGGCCCGTCCTTCGACCTGCCCATCGCACTCGCCATGGTTGCCGCCAGCCGCAACCGGCCTTTCGAAGCCGACGACTGCTGTGTCGTCGGCGAACTCGGGCTCGACGGCGCCGTACGCCCTGTCAAGGGCGTGCTCTCGATCGCCTGCGAGGCGAAGCGCTGCGGCCGCACTCGCCTGCTGGTCCCGGCCGCGAATGCCGCCGAAGCCGCCGCCATCGACGGCATCGAGGTCTTTGCCATCCGCAACCTGCGCGAAGCCTGGGACTTCCTCAATGATGACCTCATCATTCCGCCGACCGCTTTCAATCAACGGAACTTCAGCCGCACCCAGCAGGATCACGACCTCGATTTCTCGGAGGTCAAGGGCCAGCACCTCGTCAAACGCGCGCTCGAGGTCGCGGCGGCGGGAAACCACAACCTCCTCATGATCGGTCCGCCCGGCACTGGCAAGTCGATGCTCGCCAAACGCATCCCGACCATCATGCCGGATCTAACCAAGCAGGAGGCGATCGAAAGCACCAAGATCCACTCGATCAACGGCACGCTCGACCCCAAGCAGTCGCTGCTCACGGTCCGGCCCTTCCGCTCACCGCACCACACGATCTCGGACGCTGGATTGCTAGGTGGTGGCAGCAATCCCGGACCCGGCGAAGTCTCGCTCGCGCACCACGGCATTTTGTTCCTCGACGAGCTGCCCGAGTTCCGCCGCTCGACCCTGGAAGTCATGCGCCAACCGCTTGAAGACGGCCGGGTCACGATCTCGCGCGCGGCAGGATCCCTGACCTTTCCCTCGCGCTTCATGCTCATCGCCGCGATGAACCCCTGCCCGTGCGGATTCCAATTTCGGTGCTGCAAACAGGACGGATGCCTGGGATCAGAAGTTCACAGCCGACAATTGCCTCGTTTTCAAAGGCAATCTTTGCGAAGAGCCCCCGAAGGGCGTCGTGCTGTTCGGCTTTCGTTGTAATACGGCCGAATCCTATGCAGGCGGTGACGAGCATATTGAGTGAGTCATCGGCTTGTTCCCGGATACGGGTTCGTTCGATTTCGGATTGGATGAGTCGACTGATGGTCCCGGCTTCACTTTCGAGTGCAGCCTTCCGGGATTTCAGGTCGGTGAGTTCGACTGCTCCAGCCTCGTAGCCATCAAGGAGTCGTTTTTTCCTGCGGTCGATGTCGGCGAGTTTTTTCTCCAGCACTGGCCGAGTGGATGCCTCGGTCGGCGCGCGGAGTTTATCAGCGATCTTGCCGATCACCTCTTCGGATGCCAAGTGTTCGGCGGCGAATTTGATGAGGGTTTCCTCCAACAGTGGTTTGGGGATGTTCGGTTGCTGGCAGCTCATTCCTTTCCGCCGGTTGGTATAATCATTGGCGGCACAGTAGTAGTATCCAACACGGCTGCCTTCCTTCCGTTTGCCGGAAGATGCGTAGAGGCGTTGGCCGCAGTGCCCGCAGACAGCAATTCCGGTTCCTAGGTTGACCTCGGTGGGGGGGGGGGGGGGGGGGGGGCGGGGAAGCGCGCTCTCTAGGGGGGTTTGTTCTCAGCTGC
>CBFGOB010000135.1:0-7227 GCA_965650215.1 uncultured bacterium
GAACACTCCCGGAGGACCTGTCCAGAGGATTGTCTTCGAGGTCGCGATGACGGCGGCGAACTTCTCATGGGTCTGCGGTCCGCCGTCGAGCCCCTGGGTGCCGGGCTCGATGCGGTCGGTCGCCGCACCGACCTTGGCGGTCGGCGAAAACGCATCGGCGGTCACAAAATCCACCGGCAGGTGGATGTTGACCCCCTTGGCCTTGGCCTTTTCGAGCAGCTCGGGAACGATCTTCGCGCCCTCGGTGTCGTAGAGACTGTCGCCAATCTCCATGCCGTTCATGATCTTGAGGAAGGTGTAGGCCATGCCGCCGCCGACGATGATGTCGTCGGCCTTGTCGAGCAGGTTGTTGATGAGCGGAATCTTGTCGGCGATTTTCGCGCCGCCGAGGATCGCGAGCAGCGGACGCTGCGGGTGGTCGAGCACGGCTTCAAAGGCCTTGATTTCGGCCTCCATCAGGAAACCGGCGGCTTTCTGCGGCAGGTCAACCCCGACCATCGAACTGTGGGCGCGGTGGGCGGTGCCGAAGGCGTCGTTCACATAGACGTCGCCGAGCTTCGTCAGGCTGGCGCGGAAGGCCGCGACTTTCTCCGGATCAGCCTTGAGCGAGCTGCCGTCGGCCTGCTTGACCTTGCCCTCTTCCTCGATGTGGAAGCGCAGGTTTTCCAGCAACACGACTTGTCCCGGAACGAGTGCCGCGCAGGCGGCCTCGGTGGCGGCGCCGACGCAGTCGTCGAGGAACTGGACCGGCTTGCCGAGCAGCTTCGAAAGCTCGTCGGCAACCGGCTTGAGGGAGAACTTCTCGATGCGCTGGCCATCCGGACGGCCGAGGTGCGACATCAGCACGACCGAGGCACCGTTTTCGAGGGCGAATTGGATCGTCGGCAACGCGGCGACGATGCGCTGGTTGTTGGTGATCGCACCGGTGTTCTTGTCCTGGGGGACGTTGAAATCAACGCGGATGAGCACGCGTTTGCCGGAAAGTTCGAGGTCGCGGATGGATAGCTTGGCCATGGGGCGGAAATCCCGCCCTAGACGGCGACCGGTGTCAAGCCATGCATCACCCGAAACCGGCCATATCTTGCGGGGATTTGACCGTATTTCACCATCGGGACGGCACACGGTGAGCGCCATGCTTCAGGGCGGGCGGCATCCAGCCGCCAGCGGTCCCGCTCAGGCGAGATTCTGCCGCACGCGGCCCAAAACCTCCTCGTATGCCTCCATCACATTCCCGAGGTCGCGGCGGAAGCGGTCCTTGTCCATCTTCTCACCGGTCTTGAGGTCCCACAGGCGGCAACCATCGGGGCTGATCTCGTCGGCGAGCACGATTTTCGACGGATCCGAAACCAGGCGCCCGAACTCGAGCTTGAAGTCCACCAGCTTCAGCCCGCACTTCGCAAAGAAGTCGCTGAGCAGTTGGTTGACCTTGAGTGCCGAGCGGCGCAGGTGCTGCAAGTCCTCCGGCGTGGCCAGTTTCATTTCCCGGATGTAGTCGTCATTGATCAGCGGATCGCCAAGCGCATCGCTCTTGTAGGAAAATTCGATGATCGGCTGGCTGAACACGTGGCCTTCCTCCATGCCGGTGCGCTTGCAGAAGCTGCCGGCGGCGACGTTGCGGACAATCACTTCCACCATCAGGATCTCGACCTTGTGGACTTCGACATTCGTCTCGTCGATGACCCGGATCATGTGGGTCGGCACGCCTTCCTTTTCGAGCATGCCATAGATCAGGTTGCTGATCGTGTTGTTGAGGCGGCCCTTGTTTTCGAACTGGGCCTTTTTTTCCCCGTTGAAGGCGGTGGCGTCGTTCTTGAATTCCATCCGGAGCACATTCGGATTGTCCGTCGCCCAGAGACGCTTGGCCTTGCCTTCGTAAAGTGGTTCCATGACCGTTTCCTAGGGGGCGCGCCGCCAACGGTCAAGACGACTCGCCGCAGGGGGCGAGATTTCAAACCCGCTGGCGTCACGAGCCGGCGGAGTCCGCATGCCGGAGCGCCATGTCCCATGCGGCCGGCGGCACCAGGTCGCGCCAATGCCCGTCGCCCTGGCGGATCATCCGCAGCACGTCGCGGCCGGTCGATTCCAGCAAGGACTCGTCATCGCAGTCCACCGCACGGATCTGGCCGTTCTCGAGGAAGTGGCGGTACAGATGCACGCAGTTTTCCGGCGCATGGAAGGTCGCGGCCGTGACCAACTCACCGGTCCTGCGGTTCTTCCAGGGATAGACGCGCAGCGTCAGCCCCTGCTTGAACAAGCGGCCGAAGGACTCGAGCAGCCCGCCCGCGAGATTGGCCGACCACTTGGCTTTGAACAGCTCGTTGAGCAGGCCGATGCTGAGGATGATCCCGACCTCGCTGTGGGCACACCAGCGCTTGAGCAGGGCCGCGATCCGGTGGAACTCGGCACAGCTCGAAATGAGCACGGTTTTTCCCAAGGCCTGCAGGGCGTCCGCACGGTCGATGAAATGCTGGATCGCCATGCCCTCCTCGCCACGCAGCAGGTTGGCCATCGAAATTTCGCAGAGCTCGACCACCTTCTGCCGCTGGTCCGCGCCCAGTTCCTCCTCAAATCCGCGCCGCGCGTGGTCGAGCATGTTCAAATGCAGCTTCAAGACCGGATCAAAGCTGCCGCGCAAGAGCAGCACCGGACGCTTGTAAAGCGCTTCGGACGGCTGCACGACCTCGCCGCTCGGCAGCAGCATCGTCGCATCGGTCAGGCCGCAACGCACCAATTCCAGCGCACAAAGACGGTTGTCGAAATCCTCGTAACCGTGACCGGTGAATTTCAGCAAATCCACCTCGACACGCTCGCGCGACAGATTGTCCAGCAAGGACGCGACAAAACCGCCAAGCTGTTCGCGCTTTCGGAAAATCGAGTGGATCAGGTTGAGCCCGATCACCCCCAGCGCCTCCATCTGGTCGATCGTGCGCGAGTCGAGCAGGCGGACGTGCATGATGACCTCCGAGGGCGGCGCGCCCGGCTCGGTCTGGAAACGCAGCCCCAACCATCCGTGACACTCGCCGGCATCCTGATAGCCACGGGCACGGACGGTATTGCAGAACGAGAAAAACGTGGTGTCGGCACCGCGTTTTTCGCCGAGGCGTTCCAGCAGGATCCCGTATTCGTGCCGCAGCATCTGATCGAGCCGGCCGGCGGAGACATATCGCTCGGCACGGCCGTAGATCGCATCGCTCATCACCATGTCGTAGGCGGAGATCGATTTGGCGACCATGCCTGCCGTGCCCGATGCCCGGAAAAACCAGTTGGCGGTTTCCTGCCCCGCACCAATCTCGGCGAAAGTGCCGTAAACCCTCGGGTCGAGATTCAGATCCAGGGCCTTGTCGTAGGAAGAAAGCATGGTTCAGGAGTTTGGCGCGCCCGGAAGGCTGCGGCTGCGCGGCGTCGGCACCACCAACGGCGGCAGTTTTTCTCCCGGACCCGGGATTCTGAGCATCCGCGCACAGCCGGGACAAACCGCGCCCTTGCCGTCGTGCTGCATCGGCAAGCGGAAGACCAGACGGCAATCCGGGCACACGTAACCGCTCCAGCGGCGGCGGTTTGTCGGGGAATCAGGCACGCGCGGACTCTCCGGCAAAGCGTGCGCGACTTCAAGCCTTGCCTGCATTTCCGCCCGCAGGGCCGGTGGATTTCCCGACCGCCGGGCTTGAATCTTTCCGCATTCGCCACCAGAAACGCTGACCATGCAATTCGACTTCGACCGCCCCATCGCCCGCCGAGGCACCGGCTGCATCAAATTCGACCGCCGGCCGGAGCTCGATCCCTTCTGGGTGGCCGACATGGATTTTGCCTCCGCCCCGTGCATTCTCGACGCCCTGCACCGCCGCGTCGACCACGGCATCTTCGGTTATGCCCAGGCCCACGAGGGACTCAACGATGCCGTCCTCAGCTACCTCCGGCAGCGCCGTCAGGCCACGGTTGCGGCCGAGCAAATCGTCCATCTCGGCGGGCTCGTTCCCGCCCTGTCGCTTGCCGGACGCGCGTTTTGCAAACCCGGCGAGTCGATCATGACCTGCACGCCGGTCTATCCGCCATTCATCGGCCTCCACCACGATTCGCACGCCCAACTCATCACCGTCGACCATGTCCGGGTCGATGACGCTTGGACCTTTGACTGGCAGGCCATGGAAGCCGCCGTCACTGCCGACACGAAAGTCTTCCTGCTTTGCAACCCGCAGAACCCGCTCGGCCGGGTCTTCACCAAGGAAGACATCCTCAAGGTCGCCGATTTCTGCGAACGCCACGGCTTGGTCCTCGTCTCCGACGAAATCCACTGCGACCTGGTCTTCGACGAAAACGCGACTCCACACGTGTCCGCACTCAATCTGGCCGAGCGCCATGCCGAACGCAGCATCACCCTGCTCTCGCCCAGCAAGACCTGGAACATCGCCGGCCTCGGCTACGCCTATGCGGTCATTCCCAACGAATCGCTGCGCCGTCGCTTCACGGCTGCCCGCGGCCACACGCTCGCCGAAATCAGCGCGCTTTCCTACTACGCGGCCGAAGCCGCCTACCGCGATGGCGAGCCCTGGCGCCAGGAACTCATCGCCTACCTCAAGGGAAACCGCGACCTGCTTCTTGAATTCATCCGCAGCCGCTGCCCGCAACTCAAGAGCCATGCGGGCGATGCGACCTACCTCGCATGGATCGATGCCAGCGCCCTCGGCCATGACGATCCGGCCGCCCGTTTCGAACAATCCGCCGGGCTGTTCCTCTCCGAAGGCCGCTTCTTCGGCTGGCCGAAATACTTCCGCTTCAACTTCGGCTGCCCCCGCAGCCGGATGCTTGAAGGACTCGAAAAGATCGCCAAGGCCCTGCCCGTGCTGGCGAAGAGCTAGGGCATGCTTGCCTGCCACAGAAGGCACGAATCGGTGGCGGCTCAGCCGGAACGCTTCCCCTGCCCCTTTCCGGTCTGGCGTCTCAAAAATGCATTTGCCAAGCCCCTGCCCGCCCGCATAAAACCCCAGCCCCCACCCATTTCCAAAGCCGCTGTAGCTCAGGGGTAGAGCAATTCATTCGTAATGAATAGGTCGTCGGTTCAAATCCGACCAGCGGCTCCAGCCTTCGCTCACGACGTGTGGCTACAACTCGGCAGGCCAAGTCGTGATGCTGCGGTCATGGTCGGATGCAGAACCGACCGGTTCAAACACTCCCAAAGCCGCTTGTAGCGGCACTAACCGCAACGCAGCACAGCTGCGCATCCCCGTTTGGACTCATGCGCAGCATGAGTCCATCCGACCAGCGGCTTTCTGTTGAGGGTTTACAGGCGCTTGAAGTCGCTCGAAAACGACCTTCCTCGGGCGTCGTGGCGATCATGGCGATCATGGCAGCAAATGCCCTGCAATCCCCGCTTGCAGATCACCCGCAGCGAGCTTGAATACACCAGCATGACCAATCGCAGAAATTTCATCCGGATCATCGGCGGGATCGCATTCAGCTCGGCGGTCGCCCCTCGCTATGGCTTTGGCGCGGAGACCGCCAGAGGCCCGGCCGGCGTGCTCGTCGAAGCCTGCAATTTCGCCAACCCCGGCGGATGGGTGATCGATACCCAGTTTTATCAGCAGATGGGCGGATGCTTCCTGCTCGCGCACGGCATGGGCAAAGCGGTGGAGCACGCGACGACCAGCGTGAGCTTCCCCGAAGCCGGCACCTGGAAAGTCTGGGTGCGCACCCGCAACTGGTGCCCGGGTGAATGGCAGGCACCGGGACGCTTCAAGATCAAGTTCGACGGCGAGTTCCTCAAACCCGAATTCGGCACCGAACCCGGCTGGGCCTGGCAATTCGGCGGCGAAGTCGAGGTCAAACATCCCACGAAACGGCATGGAAAGATCGCCCACGCGCTGGAGCTCGTCGACCTCACCGGCTTCGACGGCCGCTGCGATGCGATCTTTTTCACCAAGGAGGACAAACCGCAACTCCCCAACGACGACCTCGCCGAACTCAGCGCATGGAAGGACCGCCTGAGCGGCCGCGCGGCGGAAGCGATCGAGGAGCTCGACTACGATGTCGTCATTGTCGGCGGCGGCATGACCGGCTGTGCCGCCGCGCTCGCCGCCCGCCAGCAGGGCATCCGGGTCGCCCTCATCCAGGACCGTCCGCTTTTCGGCGGCAATGCCAGCGCTGAAATCCGCGTCCACACCATCGGCATCCACGGCAAAGGCAAAGCCCTGCTTGGCAAGATCGATACCCTTCATTACCCGAACGGCGACGCCATGGCCTGGTCCTGCCAACGCAAGCGCGAGGAATCGATGCGGGAATCCGGTGCCGACCTCTATGCCCACCACATCGCCATCGGCCTCGGCAAGGACGGCGACCGGATCACCAGCGTCGAAGCCCGCGAAGTCACCAGCGGCCGCATCAAGCGCTTCAAAGCCCCGGTCTTCATCGATGCCAGCGGCGACGCCTGGCTCGGCTACTGGGCCGGCGCGGAATTCCGCGAAGGGCGGGAGTCCTACAAGGAATTCGACGAGAAATGGGATCAACACGGCGACCTCTGGAGCCCGGAACAACCCGACAAGAAAGTCATGGGCACCAGCGTGCTGTGGAATTCGCAGAAAGCGCTGCAGCCGTCCCGCTTCCCGGAGGTCCCGTGGGCCTTGCCGGTCGCGAACGGACACGACGCGATCAACGGCGAATGGTACTGGGAATACTCCGCTCCCCATCTCTGCCAGATCAAGGACGCCGAGACGATCCGCGACCACATGCTGCGCGCGATCTTCGGTTCCTTCGCGAATGCCAAGAAACAGCCGAAGAACGCCCTGCTCGAACTCAAGTGGGTCGCCTACGTCGGCGGCAAACGCGAGTCGCGACGGCTCGTCGGCGATTACATCTACTCGATGAAGGACGCGACCGAGCTCCGCCAGTTCCCCGATGCCGTCGCCGAGGAGGTGCGCGAACTCGACGGTCACTATCAGATCGCCGAAACCGGGGCGAAGCAGGACTTCATCTCCAAGGCGATGTTCCTCAAAACCGGTGGCACGTATTACATCCCGTTCCGCTGCCTCTACTCGCGCAACATTGCCAACCTGATGATGGCCGGGCGTTGCTTCAGCTGCACCCATGTCGGCCTCTCCGGACCGCGCGTGATGCTCACCTGCGCGCAGATGGGCATCGCCACCGGCTACGCCGCCGCCCTCTGCACCAGGCACAAGGCCCTGCCCCGCGAAGTCGGCCAAAACCACATCACCGAACTCCGCTCGCTCATTGGTT
>CBFGOB010000136.1:0-7219 GCA_965650215.1 uncultured bacterium
GGCTGCAAGCCGCCACCACCCACCACGGCGCTCACAGAGCGCCACTCCAGCGGGAGGGATTGAGCACCAAACTTTCGAGCTAACAAGACCCGTAAATCCTCTATTTGGGCCAAAATCAGCAATTTTCAGCCAACTCGATCATGAAAAATGGCCTCTTTGCTCTCAAAACGTGAATTTTGATTGCATATCGCCGCTCATCAAGGCAGTTTTCCGGCCCCGAAAGGCAATTTTATGAGCAAGCAGCAACTCGACGGTGCGCAAGCACTCATCAAGACCCTCGACGATCTCGGCATCGAGTACATCTTTGGGTATTCCGGCGGCGCCGCCATTCCCATCTTTGACGCGCTCGAGACCCTCGAGACCAAAATGAAGTTCATCCTGGTCCGTCACGAGCAGGGTGCCGTGCACATGGCCGATGGCTATGCCCGGGCGACCGGCAAGCCCGCCGCGGTGCTGGTCACCTCCGGCCCCGGCGCCGGCAACACGGTCACCGGCCTGATGACGGCAATGATGGATTCCGTGCCGATGATTGTGATTTCCGGTCAGACCGTGACCTGGATGCTGGGCAAGGACGCCTTCCAGGAAGCCGACATCTTCGGCATCACGATCCCGGTGGTGAAGCACAACTACCTGGTGCGCGAGACCAACGCGCTGCCGCGCATCACCCGCGAGGCCTATCACATCGCCACGACCGGCCGCCCCGGCCCGGTGCTCATCGACGTGCCCAAAGACATTTCCCAGAGCCCCTTCACCGGCGACCTCGACGCGCCCTTCGACCTGCCGGGCTACCACCCGGAAGTGGGCAACGAGATCGACGAGGAGGCCGCCAAGCTGGCCGGCCTGATGCTGTCGCGCGCGAAGCGCCCGGTGATCCTGGCCGGACAAGGTTGCATGATTGCCCGTGCGGACAAGGAGCTGATGCATCTGGCCGAAACCCTGCAGGCACCGGTGACCACCACCTTGCTCGGCAAGGGCGTGTTCCCGGAAACCCACCCGCTTTCGCTCGGCATGCTCGGCATGCACGGCACCGCCTATGCCAACAAGGCGATGATCGAATGCGACCTGCTGATCAACATCGGCTCGCGCTTCGACGACCGCATCATCGGCAAGCCCGACAAGTTCTGCAAGGACGCGGCCATCATCCACATCGACATCGATCCTGCCGAGATGGGCAAGATGATCCAACCGGACGTCCAGATCGTCGGCGATGCCAAGGCGGCGCTTCAGGCGATCCTGCCGCACATCACCCGCCTCGACACCAAGGAGTGGCTGGCGAAGCTCGACGGCTACAAGAAGAAGTATCCGCTGAGCTACAAGAAGCAGGGCGGACTGCGGATGCAGCAGGTGATCGACGAACTCTACGAGCTGACCCGCGGCGAAGCGATCGTGGCGACCGACGTCGGCCAGCACCAGATGTGGGCGGCCCAGTTCTACAAGAACAACGCCTCCTACCATTGGCTCTCTTCCGGCGGTGCCGGCACCATGGGCTTCGGGTTTCCGGCGGCCATCGGCGCCCAGCTCGCCTGCCCGGACAAGACCGTGATCTCGATCTCCGGCGACGGCGGATTCCAGATGACCCTGTTTGAACTCGCCACCGCCGCGCTGCACAAGCTGCCGGTCAAGATCGTGGTGCTCAACAACCACTACCTCGGCATGGTCCGCCAGTGGCAGGAGCTGTTCTATGAGGATCGCACTTCCGGCGTCGACCTCATCGGCAACCCGGACTTCTGCAAGCTGGCCGATGCCTACGGCATCCCGTCGGTGCACATCAAGCGCCCGGCCGACGTGACGCGCATGCTGCAAAAGGCCCTTGCCTACAACGACGGTCCCTTCCTCATCCATGCCGAATGCGTGAAGACCGACAACGTGTTCCCGATGATCCCGGCCGGCGCGGCCCTCGAGGACATGATCACCGAAGCGCCGAAACAGCGGATGGCCAAGCCCGTCGGTTCAACGTGATCCGAGCCGCTCCAGTCCCAGTCCTCCAACACCCCACTCCCATGTCCAAGACCATCGTGACCACCGACACTCCCGTGGAAACCCTGAAAATCCCGGGGCCATCACACACCCTCTCGGTCCTCGTCAGCAACCAGCCCGGCGTGCTGATGCGCATCTGCCAGGTGTTCTCGCGCCGCGGCTTCAACATCGACTCGCTGGTCGTCTCGGAAGGCCGCAATGCGAACTTCTCGCGCATGACGATCGGCATCTCCGGCGACCCGCAGGGGCTCGGCCAGATCATCATGCAGGTCAGCAAGCTGATCGACGTCATCCATTGCTTCGAACACACCTCGGCGAATTCGGTGACCAAGGAGATGATCCTCATCAAGATCCGCTGCTCCCCTTCCGAGCGCTCGATGGCGCTGCAGATCGTCGAGCACTTCACCGGCAAGACCGTCGACCTCACCCCGACCTCGATGGTGGTGATGATCACCGGTGACAGCCCGAAGGTGGATGCCGCGATCACCATGTTCTCGCAGTTCAACATCATCGAGACCGTCCGCACCGGCAAGGTGGTGATGGCGCGCGGCGAACAACCGACCTGATCCGCTGACGATGTTCCGCACCGGATTCGCCGCGATGGCGATCGCCCTCACCGGCGCCGCAGCCGGCGTGCCGGTCTGGCAACCGATCATCGACTACACGATTTCCTTCCCGGGTGACCGGCCGGATGCGGCGCCGCTGATCAACCCCTTCGAGAACTTCACCCACCTCGCATCCGACTTCGGATGGATGGGACCGGGCGAAGGCCGGATCGATGCCAAGAACGGCATCATCCGCGTCAAGCGCGACGGCGAATGGACCGGGGCCTGGCATTCGCTCGCGGGGCTTGCCCGTCAGAGCGAGCGCACGCTCGACCCTGCCGACCTCGTCGGCCTGGGCGGTGATCCGGCGAAGATGAGTGCGGCACGCGAGCTGGCCTTGAATGCCAGCGGCCACGGCTTGTTCCGCCTGGAGCTGGTCGACGTCCACCACAAGATCATCTGGCAGCGCTCGATGACCCTCAACAGCGATCACACGGTCACCCATCGCTTTCCGATCGCTCCGGAGGTCCCGGGACGGATCAAGTTCATGAACTGGGTCGCCGAGAAAAACTGCGAGGTGCAGATCTCATCGATCGGCTTCATCGCCGAGCGGCCGGAGATGCCGCTGGAGGAATGGGCCTTCCGCATTTCGCTGGGCAAGCTGCGCCGCTGCCATGACGCCGCCAGCGGCCTGACCCGGGACCGGGGCCATCTGCCGGCAGGGAAGTTTGAATCCATTTCTTCCACCGGCATGCACGCGCTTGCGAGCGCCCTCGGGGCCGCCGAGGGTTTGCTCGACCGCGAACGCGTGGTCGCCGAAATCGATCGCACCCTGGGCACGCTGGAAGGCATCGACACCGCCTCCGGGTTTTTCCCGCACTTCATCCAGCGCGGCACCGACGGCAAGAACGTCATCGTGCCCGGCACGGAATACAGCACCGTCGACACCTCGATCGCCCTGCATGCCCTGCTGCTGGCGACCCGCGTGCTCGGTCTCGAAGACCGGCAGCAGCGGGTGGTCGCGATGATCGGCAGGATCGATTTTGACGCCGTGACCGACCAGGAGGGATGGATCAGCCACGGCTTTTACGAAGACGGCAAGACCCGCTTGCCCGCGATGTGGCGCGATTGGGGTGGGGAAACCGCGCTGGTGCTGGCGCTGGAATCGATGATTCCCGAGCGCAAGCCCTGCGGCAAGATGCTCTCCAGCGGCGAACCTTACCGCGGAGTCGGTTTCATTGCGGAAATCCAGAGCCTGTTTTACCCGGACTTCGATCAGCCGGCGCCCGACCGGGTGTCCCGGATTTCCTGGCCGAAGGTCAGGCGCGGCCTGCTGATGCAGCAAATCGCCTACCCGAACCGCCACTGGCCGGAGTCGGCGGCGGCGCGCTTCGGGATTTTCGGGCTCTCGGCCGGCGAATCCGGCATGCCCGGCGCAGGCTACACCGCCAATGGCGTCGAAGTCATGGGCGTGCGCTGGATCCACCCGCACTACATGCTGATGGGTCTCGCGCTGAGCGGGGACGACCTCTATGCCAAGGGGCTCAAGGACCTCGATTCGCGGGAATTCCTCTACCCTTTCGGCCTGCCGGAAAACATCGAAGTCGAACTGCAGCTCCAGAACCCGATGCAGGGGTCGCTCAACGCCTCCTTTGAGGCGCTGGCGGCTTACCACGGATGGAAAAAGCGCAAGTCCGCCGCCAACGTTCTGGATCGTGTCGCCATCGAGGAACCGCTCCTGCGCAAGGCCGCGGCGCGCTTCTATGCACCCTGAGCCGTGCCACCCTGGCGGTAGATCCGCAGGCCCAGCTTCAGATAGTCCCAGGCCGACCACAGTGTGCACGCGGCCGCCAGCCCGCAGGGCCAGGCCGGCGAAAAATCAATCCAGCCGAGCATGATCCAACCCAGGGCGATCATTTGGGTTACCGTCGCCAGCTTGCCGCTCCAAAGCGCTCCATACTCGATCTTGCAGCGGTGATTCCACAACAGGCGGATCGCGATCAGGATCAACGCGTCGCGCAGCAGCACGATCGCCGCATACCACGCGGGCAAATGCCAACCCTCGCGCCCCCAATCGACGCAGGTGAGGATCAAGGCTCCGCAGGCCAGCAGCAGCTTGTCGGCGATCGGATCCAAAAACGCCCCGAGCGCTGTCTTCTGATTGAAGCGCCGGGCCACCCAGCCGTCGACGCCATCGCTCGCTGCAGCGATCACAAACACCGCCAGGGCCGACCAGCGCAGCCATGCCTCAGGCGCCCCCGCAGCCGTGCTCCAGCCATAGCGCAGGGCCAGCACTCCGAAGACCGGCACCAGCAGGATCCGGCTGACGGTGATCTGACAGGCGAGGTTCACCACCTGATCCAATCAAATGCACCCCAAGGAACAATGCCAAAGTCAGGTCGCCACCGCGCGCGGCGCCGCTCAATAGACCGGAGCCCCCGATCCCTGGGATGAGGAATTCGTGCCTTGGATCTTGTCCTTCGTCCAATGGTAGGCCTGCTTGGTGTCGCGGCCCATGCCGATCAGGGTGTTGCAGGAGTTCAGGGCAAAGACCGCAGCCAGTATGATCAGATATTTCATGCAAGCATCCTTAGGAACAGCCGATTGCTTTGGAAAGGTGAAATTTCAATGCAACCTGATCAAAATCCGCCAAAAATCTGGTCATTCCGACGAGAAATGCCTTTACAGGGCAAGCCGACCCGCTAGGTTTCGCGCCCCGGTGCACGCCGCCGGGTCAGCCTCCAACCACCCTTTTCCGTCATGAAAGTCCTCTCTTCCCTCGCTTCTGCCAAACGCCGTCACGCGGATTGCCAAATCGTGAAGCGCAAAGGCACGGTGTATGTGATCTGCAAATCCAATCCGAAATTCAAGGCCCGCCAGGGAGCGACTCCCGGCACCCGTCTCTCGAAGAAAGGCCTGTAAGCCCTATCGGTTTCATCATCGTTCTATTTGAAAAGCGGCCTGCGGGCCGCTTTTTTTCTGCCCGGATATGGGGACAGACAATCTGTGCCATCATGTAGCGGCGGCCTATGAGCGTCGGTGGATAGCCGCGACAGCGGCACCCCATTGAAAATGGGGATCCCGCCGAATGCGGGGCTGCCTTTGGCAGCTGTAGTCCGACGGTCATAGACTGCCGCTGCATTCAAGGCAAAGCCCTGGTCATGAGCGCCTCCAGCACCCGCCCGGCAGCGACCAGGCCGAAGCTGGCGGTGACATGGGTTGCCGCGCCGAGCCCGGTGCTGCAGCCCAGGCGTTGTCCGCCGGACTCCCCGCGCTCGAGTGAGACCGTGCCATCGCACTGCGCATGCCACTGGGGCTCATCGGAAAAGACCGCCTCGATGCCCATCGGCTCGGGCTTGGTGCCCATCGGCGCTTTGGCAAAGCCATGCTGCTGCCGCAAGGTCCGGCGCAGGTTGTGGAGCAAGGGATCCTTTCCGGTGTAGGCCAGATCGGCGACCCGGATCCGCCCGGGATCGCGCCGGCCGCCGGCGCCGCCACAGGTGACCGCAAACACCCCGCGGGACCGGCACCCGGCCAAGAGCAGCGCCTTGTGGGCGGTGCTGTCGATCGCATCGATGACCGCATCAAAGCCGGCATCGAGGATCGCATCGGCGGTCTTGTCGTTGAAAAACTTCGGCACCACCGAGAGCCCGGCACCGGGGTGGATGGCCCGCACCCGCTCGGCCATGGCCTCGGTCTTTTGGCGGCCGATCTGGCCGTCCATGGCATGGAGCTGGCGGTTCACGTTGCTGACGCAGATTTCGTCGAGATCGACCAGCGTCAGGTGGCCGATGCCCGACCGGGCCAGGGCCTCGACCGCCCACGAGCCAACACCACCAACGCCGATGACCGCCACCCGCGCGCGTTGGAAGCGCGCCAGCGACGCTTCACCATAGAGACGGGCAATGCCACCAAAGCGATCGGACACACCGCAAACTTGCACGCGTTCCCGAGCCTGTCACGCGGGATCGATGGCCGCCGTGGGGGCCTTTTCATTGAAACCGTAACCACTTCCACATGGCCGGATCGCGATGTTTTAAAACGGAATGCCCGCCACGGCGAGGCAGGCGTGGATCTTGTAATCCACCACCACTCCCGCCTCCGCCTTGTCGGCCAGCCATTGGCGCAGGCCCGCCAAGGGCACCACATGCACCTGGATGTCCTCGCCCGAGACGCCGCCGCCCTGATGCTCCCTGACCAGCCCGCTTGCCTGATAGAGATGCATGAACTCCGAGCTCAGGCCGGCGGAGGTCGGGGAAACGATGAGCTTTTCAATCCGCCCGGCCCGATAACCGGTCTCCTCGAGCAATTCGCGGCCCGCCGTCTCCGCCAGCGATTCGTCGCGGTGCGCGTCCTCATCGCCGACGATTCCCGCCGGGATCTCGATCACCCGCCGCTGGACCGGGATGCGGAACTGCTCGACGAGCACGATCTCGTGTTCCGGCGTGGTTGCCAGCACCCCGACGCAGGCATCAGCATGCGGCCGGCGCACGAAATCCCAGTGGCCCTTGCGCAGCAGCTGGATCCAGCGGGTTTCGTAAAGCAGTTCGGTTTCGGCCATGGCGGAATTTCTCCCAAGAAACATGGACGAACCCGCGTATCAAACCAATACTTCCCGCGCACCAGATGCCACGGCACGACTTCGAGATCCCTGTCCGCTTCAAGCACCGCATCGTCTTCACCCGCGATGCCTTCGC
>CBFGOB010000137.1:0-7171 GCA_965650215.1 uncultured bacterium
TTTCGCCAGTGCCGCATTCAGGCGGGATTCGAGGTCCTGAAGCAGGGTCATGGCCGGGTGGCAGTCGGGGTCTCCATCGGTTTTTTCTCCAGCGAGGGCTTCGAGTCGAGGATGCGGAGGATGTCGTTGCGGGTCTCCGCGGCACTCAGCTGGCGGCGGATTTCACTGTTGGTGAAGAGCTTGGCGATGGCCGCCAGGGTCCGCAGGTGCAGGTGGTAGTCCTTGCTGGGAACGATGAAGAGAATGATGAAGTGGACCGGGGCGTTGTCGATCGACTCGAATTCGATGCCTGCCTTGGAGCGGCCGAAGATGGCGACGACCTCCTCGAGTTCGTCCGAGAACGCGTGTGGGATGGCGACGCCGGATCCGATGCCGGTGCTGACCTGTTCCTCGCGGGCCTTGAGGGCGTTGACGACGCAGTCGCGTTGGGAGACGGGGATTTTTTGGATTTCCACCAGGTGGTCGACCAATTCCGTGATGGCAGGCCAGTGGTCGACGGCCTTCATGTCGAGGACGATCTGGTCTGGTTCTAGCAATTGAGCCAACTTCATGATCAGGGCTGGTTGCGCAAATCTTGCGACGTGGGCGTGGTAAGCTTTGGGACTCCCGATTGGCAAGATGATTTACCGGGCGTGCCGCAGGGGTTCAAGTGGAGGGAAGGGAAACCCCCGTGCCGGACAAGCCGGACGGGGGTTGGAATGGGAACAGGATGGGATGGAGGATTCAGGATTCGTTCGAAGCCTTGGGCGTCCCGTCGGATGCGGATTCCTCTTTGGGCAAGGGCGCGAGCTCGATGTCGGCAGCCTTGATTTCGGCTGCCTGCGGTTCTTGCTCGTTTTGTTCGTCTTCCTCCTGCTGTTTCGACTTCGCGCCGGAGACGATCATGTTGCGTCCCATGAAGGGTTGGTCGTGGAAGACCTCGACGCAGCGCACGGCATCATCCTGCTGCAGCATTTCGACGAAGCCGTAGCCTTTCGAGCGGTGGGTGCTGCGGTTGTAGACGATTTCGACGTTGCGCACCGGGCCGACACCCTTGAAGAGCTCCTGGAGGTCTTGCTCGGTCACGTCATAGGACAGGTTGCCGACATAGACACGGCAGGACTCGACCGTGGACGGGTCTCCGCCGCGCTGGCGTTTGCGGTCGCGGTTGTCGCGATCACGGCCGGGGCGCTTCTCCTCGCGCTGGTCCTCGCCTTGGCTGCGGACATTGCGGGTGTTGGATTTGGGGGCTTGGTCGGATTTCGGCTTCTCGGACCGCGAATGGTCCTTGGCGGTGCTTGGTGCCTTGTAGAGGCCGATGGCCTTCAGCAGCTTTTGCCACCAGCTCAGTTTGACGGGTGGACGGCGGCGTCCACGCGGATTGCGGCCTTCGCCGGAGCGGTTGGGGTTCGAGTTGCCCTGACCTTGCTGGTCGCGGCGTTGGTGGTTGCGATTGCGGTTGCGGTTTCTACCGCCGCCAGATTGGCGGCGCCTGCGGTCTCCCGATTGGCGGGATGGTTCGGTTGCGTTTGACATGGTGTCACTTGGTCGTTGTGGCGGGTCGGTCCGGAGCAGAGGGCAGATTCAGATGCCCAGCGCGGAGTATTGGGGATTCCGCGCCAACCGGTGTGAACCAGGACTCGTACGGCTTTTTGTTGCCGCGCCGGGGCTCCGCAACTGGTTGCGGATGGAAACCCCATGCAGTCTCAGGTCATACCGGCTTGCGCCGCCGCCCGTGAGGCAGGTGATTCCCGGTTCGGCGGCCAGTGGTTTTGGGCGTTGCCCGCTTATCGGTAGGCATCCAGAGGGATGTTTCGATGGTGGCCGTCAGGTCAGGAACTGCCTGCTCGCCCTGCAAGCTAGGGGCTTTGGCCGTCTTGGCAAGGATGGAAGCGAGGGAAAATTCCGAAATGCGGATTCCATCGCGAATAACTTTACAAATCATTGTATATCAGGGACTTGAGAAATTCATTCCCAAGTCGTTCACCACTTGCTCACAGCCATGCAAGCTGATGCCCCGGCGTCAGTCTCCTGCCTTCGCGCGATCAAGCGATCGTTTGATATATCCTTCAGGATCTTTGGCTTGAGACAGCTTGTCGAGGGTCGCTTGCGGGATGTCCTGGATCGCGTGGATACGGCGTAGCGCGTTGATGGCAAATAGTTTGGAATAACCCCCAACGGTCGTTTGAAGCTCTGCGAGGAGGTGGCTTTTGCCGCTGGGGTGGCCGGTGAGGTGGAGGGTTTCGGCGGCGGTGATCCGGATGGTGGCTTCGGGATCGGTGAGTCGGTTGATCAGGTCCTGTTGGGCTGGAGTGGCGGCAGGGCCGAGTTGGAGGCAGCCCTGGGTGGCCCAGTAGCGGGTCAGCGGATCGGGGGACGCGAGCAGGCGTTGGAATTGGGGGAGGGATTCCTGGGTGGCGCTGCTGGCCGCCAGGGCGAGGTCGACGAGTTGGGGGAGCTCGTTTTTGCGGGTGGCGAGGTATTCCGCGATCGCTTGGTCGCCGGCGAGGTGGAACATCGGTTCGGGCACGAGGCCGGTGTCCGCGGTATCGATCATCAGCTGGCGCAGGCGGTTGCGCATCACGAGGAGCAGGGCTTTGAGTTTGGGATCAGGATCCTTGGCGAGGTTGTGGATTTCCCAGGGGTCGCTTTGGGTATCGAAGAGTTCCTCGGCCGGTTGGGGTTGGTTCCAGAGTGCGGCGTGCTGTGGCGGGAGTTTGTTCTGGCGCCAGGCCTCGCGCCACGCGACCCAGCCGGCTTGGCCAAACTGATAGAAACTGCGGGGTGCGGCGGCTTGGTTCGGGTGGAAGTGGCGGATGTATTTCCAGCGTCCGTCGGTGACGCCGCGGCGCATGCCATAGAGTTCGTCGAAGCGATCGGCATAAAGATAGACGAGGTTGTCGGGGCCGGGTTCGCGGCGCTTGGTGCCGAGGAAGGCGCGGCCCTGCATCTGGGGTGGGGGATCGATGCCGATGAGTGAGAGCAGGGTCGGGGCAAAATCGACAAACGAGACGTTCTCATCGCAGGTGCTGCCGTTGCGGAAGGGCGAGAGCGAGGCCCATGGTTCCGGGATGTGGATGATGAGGGGAACCCTGACGCCGGTGTCGTGAAGGTAGCGTTTGCCACGCGGCAGCACGCCGCCGTGATCGGAGTAGTAGAAGACGATCGTGTTTTCCGCGAGGCCGTCCGCCTTGAGTTGGTCGAGAAGTTTGCCGACCTGGCCATCGAGACGGGTGATCATGTCGTGGTAGATCGCGATGTCCTTGCGGATTTCCGGGAGGTCGGGGAGGTAGGGAGGGACCTGGACCTCGTGTGGCGGGAGCCTTGGGGTTTTCGGGGATGTTCCGTAGTAGGGTTTGGCTTTGCCGGCGGCGAACAGCGAGCTTTCGTGGGAGACCATCAGGTTGAACACCGCGAAGAAGGGGGCGCCGTCGGGCCGCTGGCGGTAGTGGGCTTTGCTTGAGCATTCATCCCAGATCGCGGCGTCGTCACCCAGCGCGTTGTAGTCGGTTTTCGAGTTGTTGGTGCAGTAGTAGCCGGCTTGCCTGAGGTAGCGGACGTACGGCTGATAGATTGCGGGGATCCGGTGGCGGCTGCGCATGTGTTGGGTCCCCAGGGTCGGGGCGTAGGCGCCGTTGAGGATGGTCGAGCGGGCGACGGCACAGACCGGGGCATTGGAATACGCATGGGTGAAGCGCACGCCGCTTTGGGCAAGCGCATCGAGTCGCGGGGTTTGTGCCTGGGGATTGCCGTAGCAAGCCAGCCATTCGGCGCCGTTGTCCTCGGAAGTGATCCAGAGGATGTTCGGCTGGCCGGCAGCAAGCAGCCAGGTCGCGCAGCCGAGCAAGCACGCGATGGCGAGCGAGAGGATCCTCATGGGGTGTCAGGGGATCAGGCTTTCAAGCGATCCGCTTTCCATGCCTTGATTTCCGCGCGGATGTTTTCGATCGATGGCGCGCCGGGGTTGCTGCGGGCGGCGAGGGCGCGCCCGAGGGAGAAGATTTCGCTGGCCTCGCTGCCGAAGGCGGGATCGATGGCGGGCAGGTCGAGTTGGTCGAGCGGGGTTCGGGTGGCGATCGAGGCCGCGACCGCTTTGCCGACCAGTTCGTGGGCATGGCGGAACGGGATGCCTTTCTTCACCAGGTAGTCGGCGAGGTCGGTGGCCAACAGCATGGGATCCGAGGCGGCCTTGAGGCAGGTCGCCGGGTTGAGCGTCATGGCGGCAATCATCTCGGTGTTCACCGCGAGGATCAGTTTGAGCGTGTCGATCGAATCGAACAACGGCGGTTTGTCCTCCTGGAGGTCGCGGTTGTAGGTGAGTGGCAGGCCCTTGATGGCGACCAGCAGGTTCATGAGATTGCCGACGAGGCGGCCGGTTTTGCCGCGGGTGAGTTCGCAGACGTCCGGATTCTTTTTCTGGGGCATCAGCGAGGATCCGGTGGTGTGGGCATCGGAAAGGGTGGCAAAGCCGAATTCGGTCGTGCACCAGAGGATGAGGTCCTCGCTGAGCCGTGAGAGGTGGACTCCGCAGAGCGAGACGGCGAAGACCAGTTCCGCGATGTAGTCGCGGTCGGCGATGGCATCCATCGAGTTGCGGGTGACGCTGTCGAAGCCGAGTTCGGCGGCGATGGCATGGCGGTCGAGGTTGATCGTCGATCCGGCGAGGGCGCCGGAGCCGAGAGGCGAGACATTCAGGCGCTTGCGGCAGTCGGAGAGGCGTGACTTGTCGCGTTCGAGCATTTCAACGTAGGCCAGCAAGTGGTGGCCGGCGGTGACCGGTTGGCCGCGTTGGAGGTGGGTGTAGCCGGGGATGAGCGTGTCGGCGTAGGTTTCCGCGCGTTCGAGCAGGGCGTTCTGCAGATCGGTGCAGGCGGTGATCAGGCTGTCGATCTCGCTGCGGCAGTAGAGGCGGGTGTCGGTCGCGACCTGGTCGTTGCGCGAGCGGGCGGTGTGGAGTTTGGCTCCGGCCGGGCCGATGCGTTTCGTGAGCTCGGCCTCGATGTTCATGTGGATGTCCTCGAGCGAGGTTTTGAACTCGAAATGACCGGCGAGGATGTCGGCCTCGATCGCGCGCAGGCCGGATTCGATTTGCCTGAATTCCTCATCGCTGAGCAGTCCTGCGGTTTTCTGGGCGCGGGCGTGGGCGATCGAGCCGGCGATGTCGTGCGGGAAGAGGCGCCAGTCGTAGGTGATCGATTCACCGAACTGTTGGACGAGCGAGGAGGTGTCTTGGGCGAAGCGGCCTTTCCACATGAGCGTGCAGGGGTTGCGCCGCCCGTGATGGGACGGCGGCGGGATTTAACCCGAGGCGCGGCTCATGGAAACGAGAAAAAGTGGAAATGGAGCCTTGGTGTGCGTCGCACAAGCTGGCAAGGTATGGCTTGGCACCGCTGGTGCGGTCCTTTCCTGATGACCTTTGATGATTTCAGCCGCCGATTCCGCGAGTTCTCAGGTGCTGTGGTGCTGCTGGAGGGTCGTCGGGTCATTCCGGCGGCGGATGCGGCCCGTGCGAGGGCGCTTGCGCGTCGACTGGCGATCGGGTTTCCGAATCTGCGGTTTCGTTCGGGCAATGCGGAGGGGGCGGATCAGGCCTTTGCCGAGGGGGTGGCGGCGATCGATCCCTCGCGGCTGCAGATCATCGCGCCCTACGCCGGGCATCGCCGCAAGGACCGCTATGCTGAGGCCGAGTATGAGTCGCCGGAGTCTCTGACCCAGCTGCAGGAGGCGGAAGTCGTGGCGCGAACCGCGTCCGCGAGCCCCAAAAACATCCGGCTGCTCGAAAAGCGCGGTCAACCGGGCCCCTTGGGGGTGAAAGCGGACTATCTGCTGCGCGACACGATGAAGGTGCTGGGTCACGGCCGACGCTTTCCAAAGCCGGCCTTTGCCTTGTTCTATGTTGATTTGAGCGATCCTTTCGCCGGTGGCACGGGTCACACGATCCGGGTCTGCGAGCAGGAGGGGGTGCCTTATGGGTTTCAGGATGTGTGGGCCTTGTGGTTGGAGGAATGAGGTTGGTGATGGCAGTTGGGCTTCCTTTGGCGGGCGCGAGCATGTAGCCGTCCATTGAAAAGCGCGTGCCTGAATTGTATCCCTGATCCCAACGCATGTATCTAGACACCGAATGGAATGACTCGGACACGCTGGTGATCGCGGCGACCGATCTGGGGATGAAGCTGAGTCTGCCGGTGAACCGGTTTTTCGCCGAGGCGGGACTGGCGGCGGCGAGCAAGATCGTGATCCGGGATCCGTCGTTCCGGATGTCGCTGGGCGGATTGCCGCCGGAATTCCCCAGCTTTGATCACCTTTTGGAACATCTCAGGCAATTGCTTGCCGCCCATCCGCACCGTCAGGTGATTTGCACCGGGACTTCCGGTGGCGGCCACACGGCGCTGCTGCTGGGGCATCTGCTGAAGGCCGACAAGGTGGTGGCCTTCGCCCCCTATCCGTATCTCAGCCCCGAGGAGTTGCGGCGCAGGAACGATCCGGCTCTGGTCAACATGGCGCGCGTGTTGGAAAAACTCGAATCCTTGCCGGAGGAGGCAAAACCTTATCGCGACCTTCTCGGGATCCTGGGTGACTGGAATGGCAGGACGGAATACTTCGTGCACGTGTCCCGCTACAACGTGCAGGATCGCATGAGGGCCGACTGCATGCGCGGACTGCCTCACCTGAGGGTCTTGACCTATCCGTTCAGCGAGCATGGGATCGCGTTGATGCTCAGGAAAGTCTCGCGGCTCCGGCATTGTTTTGTGTTTCCCTACCGGCGTCCCTGGCTCGCCTGCCTGTGGTGGGAGTTGAAATACGCTTGGGGCTGGCTGCGTCGGCGCAAGAACCAGCCTGCGGCCCGTTCATGAATCGAGCCAGAGCGACTTCAGGTAGGCTTGGTCGCTGAAGTCCGGGGGCATCGGGCGATGCTGGGCGCGCATTCGCCGCGGCAGACGGGATTGCACCTGGTGCTCGAAGTCGGCGGCGGAAATTCCGCGGAAGTTCGTGCAGCAGAGCATCCATCCGCCGTCGGCGAGGCAGGAGGCTGCGAGGGCGGCGAGTTCGTCGTAGTCGTTCTCGATGCGGAAGACCTTGCCCTTGTCGTCGCGGGAGAAGGTGGGTGGGTCGAGGATGATCGCATCGAAACGCCGGCCTTGCCTTGCAAAGCGCCGGAGCCAGTGGAAGGTGTCGCCCTTGCAGAAGTGGT
>CBFGOB010000138.1:0-7150 GCA_965650215.1 uncultured bacterium
CGCCCAACATGCACCAGAACAAATCTTTGGCAACCATGCGCTGCGCCTGAGCGGGCAAAAGACCACAAGCCGAACTGCCCGCATTCTTTCAACACAATGGAGCGGAGCGAGATGGACATTCGCGCAGCGAGTGCCCGACGTGTCCCACCCGAACACATGATTTCCACGCGGAACCCCGCGAACCATCACTCACACATTCCCCCTCTTGGTGCTCACGCCTCTGGGCTTTGCGGCTTCAAGCAGCCCGTCCTTGACCTCCTGCATCCTGGACATCGCCTCATCCACCGAGGAACCGAGAAAATTGGCATGCCCCATCTTGCGACGTGGAGTGGCGCGGGCCTTGCCATACAAATGCAGGCCGGCCGAGCCGTCGGCAAAAAGCGGATTCCAATCCGGTGCCCGGTCCTCCGCCGGCCACAGGTCACCTAACAAATTGAGCATGACCACCGGCGACAACAGTCGCGTCGATCCGAGCGGCAATCCCATCACGGCCCGCAACTGCTGCTCGAACTGCGAAGTCACACAGGCGTCCATCGTGTAGTGACCGGAATTGTGCGGGCGCGGAGCCATCTCGTTGACGAAAAGTTCGCCATCGGCCTTGACGAAAAACTCCACCCCCATGATGCCACGGTAATCAAGCGCGGTGACGATCCGCTTCGCCAGCCCGGCCGCCTGTGCGGCCACCTGCGCACTCACGGCCGCAGGTACCATCGTGAGGTCGAGGATCTGATCCCGATGACGGTTTTCCGCGACCTCGAAACTCACGCAGCCGCCATCGGCTCCGCGGGCGACCATCACCGACACCTCGCGTTCAAAACTCACCCATTGCTCATAGACCCCCTTCGGCGCGCCAAACTGCTGCCAGAGCTGTTCGGGATCCTCATCGCCCCTGACCCGGATCTGACCGTTGCCGTCGTAGCCGAAGTCCGCCGTCTTGAGCATGCCTGCGCCCAGCGAGCGCATCGCCCCGGCGAGTTCCTCGGCATCCGACACGACGGCGAAGGCCGCACAGGGAATGCCCTGATCCCGCAGGAAATTCTTTTCCCTCTCGCGGTTCTGGCAAATCGCCACCGCCTGGGGAGAAGGATACAGTCCGATGCGTTGCGCCACCGCCTCGAGCACCGGAGCCGGGATATTCTCAAACTCGACCGTCGCCACCGTCGCCAGCGAACAAAAACGATCCAAGGCCCGGGGATCATCAAACGGCAGATCGACCACCTCGTTGGCCACCTCGACCGCAGGAGCTTCGAGCCCGCCGGTCCAGACCACCGTCTTCAGATTCATCTGGCGCGCCACCATGATCAGCATCCGGCCCAGCTGGCCGCCACCGATCACTCCCAACACATCCCTCGAGATATCCAACTGGGGCACCATCACGGTTTCGGGGGAAGCTTCAGGGATTTGACGCGGGCGTTCTGCGTCGCACGGAATTCACCCAACTTCTTCGCCAACTCGGGCGATTCGTTGGCCAGCATGGCGATGGCAAACAAGGCCGCATTGATCGCCCCGGCCTTGCCGATTGCAAAAGTCGCGGTCGGAATCCCGCCGGGCATTTGCACAATCGAGAGCAATGAGTCGATCCCTTGCAGGGCCTTCGATTCCACCGGAACTCCGAGCACCGGCAGGTCGGTGATCGCCGCCGTCATGCCCGGCAAATGCGCGGCACCACCAGCACCGGCAATCACCGCCTTGAGGCCCCGGGCACGGGCGGAACCCGCATATTCGTAAAGCTTGTCGGGAGTGCGATGGGCGCTGACGACCTGGGCTTCCCACTCGACCCCGAAGTCGCTCAGGGTTTTCGCGGCATGTTCCATGGTCGGCCAGTCCGAGTCGCTGCCCATGATGATTCCGATCTGTATCTGCGGTTCCATTGCTTGATGCGTCGTGTGCGCGCACTGTGGCCCGCACCCGGCCGGATGTCGCGCCTAAAATGGCCTGCGGAGGGCCATCCGGACGCTTCTCCGGCGACTTGCATCCTGTAGCCATGGGGCTTCGCTCCTCACACCTCGACCCAAGCGCCGCCCCGGTAGCGGTATGCACTCGGGCCCTCGAGGGCGAGGAGATGGATCCATCCGCCGTCAAACAAGCGCCGGACCTCAGGAAGCTCGGCCAAAACCCGGGTCAGCGACTCCCTCGGGGCCTCGATGAAGACACTGAGGCGCCGCGCTTCGTGGACGAATTTCGAGCCGTCGTGGATCGACTGCAGCGGCAGGCCGCTCCGCAGGTCGCCGCCATTGCCTTCCATCACCCCGATGCCGCCCAGCACATTGTGCAGGGCCTTGTCGCCGCTGCCAAAGTTCACCGGATCGACCCGAGAGGCGTAGTATTGGAGGTTGATCCAACTCGCGACCACCACCGGCGCGCTGAGGATGAGGCGCAGGACCTCGTGGTCGGCATCGGCAGCCGCATCGTAGTCGTGAAGGAACACCCGGCCCTTGAGATTGACCCCGGCAGTACGGCTGCGGGGAGCAACCACCAGTGCCGCATTGTTTGCCAAGCCCCATTCCGGCCGGACTTGCGACATGTCGTTGCCCCGCGCCCGGATCGCCCGATCGAGGGTCGCCGGGCTTTCGTTGCCGAGCCCCAGGGAATCCGCCCGCTCTTCGCGGGTCGCCCGGCCGGCTGCGGAACATGCCGCCTGCAACGCTTCCCAATCCGCCAGATGCGATTCGGGAAGGCGCTCGAGATCGAGCCCCGTCACTTCATCGCTGAGCGTATCGTGCAAGCCGGCGATAAACACCGTGTCTTCCGGAATTCCGATCCCCTTATCCGCCAGCAAGCGCCGGATGACCGGGTCGTTGAGCGTCATTGCCGCCAGGCGCGCATTCACATCGCCGGCATGACCGCCGCAGGCACCGCAATCGAGCGCCGATGCGTATGGATTGTTGCGGCTGTGGCTGCCGTGCCCGCAGATCATCACCAGACGCGCGAAGTTGCGCGTCAGGCTCATGTTTCTCAATGCCCCTTCCGCCATCTGGACGAGCGTGGTGGTCGGCAGCTCGCTGAGTGCGGGCAGGTGCGTCGCCGAGCAGCAGGACCCGGACCTGCCAAGACCCAGCAATGGGGCGACAAAGCCCAAGCCCAGGGATTCGACAAACGAGAAGCAAGAGGTCGCGGAGTTCTGGAACGCCTTCCAGGCGCGCTTCGACTTGCGGTGAACCGCCGCCTGCTGCTGCTCGGCATCGCTCAGCGGCTCGGGGCAATGCAGGGGCGGCACCAACAGCACCGGGCAGCGTGCCTCGAGCCGCTCGGAGTGGGCTTTCTGGTGCGAGATCGGAAACCCGAAAAATCCGGCGAAGCCCAGGGTTTGCAGCCCGGGCAGCTTCGACTCGAGATGCCGCCGGAAGCGCTCGGAGCGCACGTCGATGCAGAACACCGCTTGAACCGGCGGCCGCTGCGCGGCGGCATCGGCGGCAGTCCTCCCTAACATCCCGGCAAGCTGGCGTTGGTATCCATGCTCGTAGGCAAGCTGCCAGCGGGTCAATGCCGCCACCAACTCGGCATCGCGTGAGTCCGTCCGGCAGCGCCGCCAGGCCGACCGCCGCGTGCCATCGTTCACCAGCGCGCTGAAAAGCGCCGCATCGTAGGCCAGCCGGATCGCCAGCAGATCCCTCAGTTCGCGGCTCTGCCCACCGCGCAACGTCGCCTCCCGCACCCGGTACTGCAGATAGCCCGCCCAACCGGAAACCGTCATCAGCTGCCGGTGCATGAAGTCCAGAGGCTCGACGTGAGGCTGCTCCAGCAGTCGCATGCAATGTTCGATGACCTCATCCGCCGACTGCGGCAGCGAACGCACGAAGTCCCGGAATCCCCTCAGTCCGTTCGCTTCGGGGCTGTAGTCGTGGGTCGCCGCATCCCGCCAGGCGGAAAAAAGGTCCATCGACTTCCAGGGCGAGTTCCAGGTCGTCTGGTTCTGATCGTAGGTCACCGCGCACCACTTCGAAATTTCATCCACCACCAGCACTTCCCAGTGGGAGTGAGGATCGAGCGAGTCGAGAAATCCCGCACAGGTGGACAGGGCGGATCCCATCGACGCAAGATCCGCCTGTTCGAGCACCTCGATCAGTCGCTCGGCGGTCCAAGCATCGCCGGCCGCCGTCCTCAGGTCATCGAGCAGGATGATCCCTTCGTGCAGGGCATCGAGATATTCCTTGGGCGACTGCAAGGGCAGCGTTCCGGTCGCCCGGTGCACCATCATGCACGCCTCCTCGAAGGGATGGGGCGTCAGCCCGAGGTAGGGATTGACCGCCACAAAATGGGTCAGCGGCCACAGCGGCGGGATGCGCTCGAGCGCTCCGAGGATCGAGGGTTCCAATGCGGAGTGGGTGGGTGGTTGGGCGGCGAGCATGGCATTCATGGTTAGGCGATGGGGTGTTTCGGCCACAGTTTGCCAAGCAAACGGTTGGCCATGGTTCCGAGGTAAAATCCGTTGAGAGCGTGCACGTAGAGCGCTCGGCCAAGCGGGTGGCGGTGCGCCCGCCAGTGCAAGGCCTGAAAGAGGAAGAGGATGGCAAAGATCGAGCACACCAGGGCGACCAACCACGGCGGGGTTGATGCCGCAGCCTTGTCGGCATCCACCAGCAAGCCCGCCGCAGCGTGCAGCACCAAACTCAGCAGCATGACCCCAAGCGCCATGGCGATGGCCTTGATCCTCAGGGACCAGCCACCGCCGACCGAGGAAAAGCTCCGCGCCATGCCGTAGGCAAGCGCCAAGGCCAGCACGACCGGAAACACCAGCGCCTGCGATTCGATCGATGGCAGGATCAGGTGCAGCAGGGTCGCCCCGAGACTGACCATCAGCGCCCCGGCGAGGACCCCGAGCGTCAGCGCGGGCAGCTTCAGGGGGATCGACATCCGCGGCACCGCACCGATTGTCGAACCGGCGGTGAGGAAGGCATGTGCCTTGTAGAGCGAGTGGGCGACGATGTGGATGAGCGCCAGACCGTAGGCACCCAGCCCGCACTGCAGCAGCATGAATCCCATCTGCGCGATGGTCGAATACGCCAGCGAGCGCTTCACGCTTGGCTGTGCCAGCATCACGATCGCCCCGAAGACCGCGCTCAGGGTGCCGATCGCGATCAGGATCCCCAGCCCCGCACGGCTGTGCTCGAAGAGCGGCGCGAAACGCACGATCAGGAAGCCGCCGGCATTGATGATCCCGGCATGCATGAAGGCCGACACCGGCGTCGGGGTTTCCATCGTGTCGGGTAGCCACGTGTGGAAGGGAAACTGCGCCGACTTGAGCAGCGCACAAAGCGCGAGCAGGATCCCAATCAGCCCGAGGCCGGCTGGCGGCTGGCTTTCAAAGGAGCGGAATACCCCCTCGAGCGTCCACTCGCCGGTGCGCCAGACGAGCAGGGCAAAGGCCGTCAGCAGGCAGAAGTCACCCAGCCGGCTGAACACGAACTTCTTGCGTGCTGAGAACACCGCGCCCGGGCGCTCGGGCCGGTGCAACAACAAACGGTGGAGGCAGAGGCTCGTGGACACCCACGCCGCCAGCAGCAGCGCCAGGTGACCCGCCAGCACCACGGTCAGCACCGAAGCCAGCGTCAGGCTCATCCAACCGAAGAAGCGGCTCTGCTGCGGATCCCCCGCAAGGTAGTGCCGCGAGAAGCGGATCACCACCGCCCCGAGAAAGGACACCAGCATCATCATCACCATCGACACCGTATCGAGAATCAGCAGCGGATTGGCCCCACGCTCGCCGAAGAGCAGGAAGACCAGCGAGAGGCCGCAGGCCCCGGCGGCAGCGTCGAAGGCGAAGCGCCCGGCAAACTCGGCCTGACGTCCCCGGCACACCAGGCCAGCCAGCAAGGGCAAAAGCGGAATGACCAGGGCGGAGAGCGGCGGGAGGATCTGCATGGCCGCGATCATCCCCGGATTTGGATTTTAGGGAATGACATGCTTTTAAACTTTACGTTTAGTTTAACTTAAGTCCAATTTCAACCCCGGACACCCCATGCCTTTCCTCAACTACCACCACCTGCGTTACTTCCGCTTCATCGCACGCGAACTGAATCTCACCCGCGCGGCGGAAAAGCTGAACGTCTCGGCACCGGCCCTGAGCCTGCAGCTCAAGCAGCTGGAAGAAAGTCTCGGCCACCCGCTCTTCGAGCGGCAGCAGAAGGGTCTGAAGCTCACCGAAGCGGGGCAAATCGCCCTCAGTTATGCCGAGGAAATCGCGAAGCAAGGTGAAGAACTCATGGACGTGATGCAGCACCGCCCGCACGGCGGACGTCAGATCCTACGGGTCGGTGCCGTCGCCACCCTGTCGCGCAACTTCCTGCTCGAGTTCCTGCGTCCGGCCCTGCACATGCCGCAGGTGGAAACCATCATCCGCTCGGGCAGCCGGCGCGACCTGCTGATGGCGCTGCGCTCCCACGAGGTCGACCTCGTGCTCTCCAACCAACCCGCCCTGCGCGATGTCGGCAGGCCCTGGCACAGCCACCTGTTGGAACAACAGGCGGTCAGCCTGGTCGGCGTGCCGTTGTGGAAAAAGAAGCGCCTGCGCTTTCCCGAAGACTTCAGCAACGTGCCGATGATCCTGCCCAGCCAGGAAAGCAACACACGTGCCGCCTTCGACCGGATCATGGCAGCGGCCCATGCCCGACCGATCATCCTCGCCGAGATCGACGACATGGCGATGCTGCGCCTGCTCGCCCGCGAGGGGGAAGGGCTGGCGCTGGTGCCTTCGGTCGTCGTGCGCGACGAGATTGAAAGCGGCGACCTGGTGGTCACCCACCAGATCCCCGAGATCCTTGAGACCTTCTACGCCATCACTCCCGAGCGGCGCTTTCCCAACCCGCGGGTTGGGCAGCTGGTGGAGCGGATGACCCATCTGGTCACCAGCCGCAGCAAGAAATCACCGCGCCGCCACAAGGACCGCTGACTCATTCCAAACGCTCGCCGATCGCCATGAGCGGCGCCTCGTCGTGCGGTAGAGCCGCCAGCATCGCGGACACAGCGGCCGGACAACCCGGCAGCACAAGGTCCGGCCGGATCTCCTTCAGCGGCTCAAGCACGAAACGTCGCTCGCCAAGCCGCGGGTGCGGCAGTTCGAGCTCACCGGATGCCCAGACCTCGTCGCCGAAGTAGAGGAGGTCGAGGTCGATCACCCGCGGCGCGTTGCGCTCGGCCCCGCGCTCCCTGC
>CBFGOB010000139.1:0-7134 GCA_965650215.1 uncultured bacterium
GCTCGTGGTGTGGCTGCTGTGCGGCTTCATGGGCGCCGGCTACTGGATCATCCCGGAGGAGTCGGAGCGCGAGCTGTGGAGCCCGCGCCTGGCCTGGATCCAGTTCTGGAGCCTGCTCGCGGTCGGCGTGGCCGGTGGCCTTGACCTGCTTGCCGTCCGGAAAAATCACCAGCATGCTCTCCGCTCCCTGGACCACGTGCGCCGCGGTCAGCACCAAGCCGTCTTTGCCCACAATCACCCCGGATCCCGAAGCCCCGGTCTTGTCGGAGATCAAGGCCACCGTCGAGGGCATCGCCATTTCCGCGACCGCCTGCACCGCGGACTCGAGACGCAGCAGCGATTTCGAATCCTTCAAATCCTCCCATGCCACCGCAGGCAACAGGGCCAAAGCCCAGCATCCCGCCGTGATCCATCGCATACTCGGAGCTGTCATCATGACCCTCAGCGATTCCAGCAGGAAATTTTGTCTGTGTCAGTCCCGGATCGCCGAAATCCGCGCTTTCCAGCCGGAAAAATCCTCGCCCGGCGGCCTTTACGGGTTGCCGGAAAAGGGGAATCCACTAGCTTGTCAGAGCACCCCCATGTCGAAGCCCATTGCCCAGCCGCTCAACAAACGTGTCCTGTTGATGGGCACCTGCCTCTGCGACGCGTTTTACGATGACGTGGCCCGCGCCACCGTCGAAGTGCTCGAACACCTTGGCGTCTCGGTCGAATTCCCTGAAGACCAGACCTGCTGCGGTCAGCCGGCCTTCAACTCGGGCGACTGGCATGCCTCCCGAAAAGTCGCCAGGCACGCCGCGAAAGTGTTTGCCGGCGAACTGCCGATCATCGTTCCCTCCGGATCCTGCGCCGCCATGAACCGCCACGGCAATGCCCTGCAGTTCGAAACCTGCCCGGACGATGCCGTCAGCTCCTTCTCCCGACGCACCCGCGAGCTGATCGACTTCATCTTCAACGACCTCGGCATCAAGTCCTGGCCGGGCAAATTCGCCAAGCCGACCCGCATCGCCTTCCACCGTTCCTGCCACAGCCGCGGCACCGAAACCGGCAACGCGGTGCGCACCCTGCTCTCCAGCATCGGCAACGCGGAAGTCATCCCCTTCGGCCAGCAGGAACAATGCTGCGGCTTCGGCGGCACCTTCTCGGTCACCTTCCCCCATATCTCGGGCCAAATGGGCAGCCTGAAGCTCGACCACATCCTCGACGCGAAACCCGACCTGCTCTGCGGCATCGACATGTCCTGCCTCATGCACCTCTCCGGCCTCGCCACCACCCAGGGCCGTCCGGTCCCCTACAAGCACACGATCCAGATCCTGCGCGACACCCTCATCCCCTGAGCGCATCCCGACCTCCCACCCATGATCGGCACCCAACAAATCGACGACTACGCCCGCGCCATCAGCGACGAGAAACAGCACTCGGTGCTCGACGGCGCATCGGCCGGCACGGAGAAGCGCTACAAGGTCCTGCACCACGACTACCCGGATCCCGATCGGCTCCGCCGCCTCGCCGCTGACATCAAGGACCATACCCTCCAGCACCTCGACGACTATCTTCTCCGGGCCGAAGCGGCGCTCACCGCGCGCGGCGTGAACGTCCACTTCGCCGCCACCGGCGACGACGCGAAGCAGACGATCCTCGACATCCTGCGCCAGCACGAGGTCACCGCGCTCACGAAATCGAAGTCGATGGCCGCCGAGGAAATCCACCTCAACCCCTTCCTCATCGAAAACGGCATCGAATGCCTCGAATCCGACCTCGGGGAATTCATCATCCAGCTCGACAACGACGAGCCGTCCCACATCGTCAAGCCGATCATCCACAAGAACCGCCGCGAAATCGCCCGCACCTTCCAGCGCGAGGGCGTCGCCGAGGACTACAACGACGACCCCCAGACGATCACCCGCCGTGCCCGCAGGTTTTTCCGCGAAAAATACATGAAGGCCCAGGCGGGCATCACCGGCGCGAATTTCGTCTGCGCCGACAGCGGCCGCATGCTGCTGGTCACCAACGAAGGCAACTCGCGCTTCGGCATGGCCCCGGTCAAGGTCCACATCGCGCTGGTCGGCATCGAGAAACTCATCCCCCGCGAACAGGACCTCGCGGTCTTCCTCAACCTGTTAGGCCGCTCGGCCACCGGCCAGCAGCTCACGGTCTACACCGAATTCATCAACGGCCCGAAATCCGCGAGGCAACCCGACGGCCCGGAGCACATGCACGTGGTCTTCATGGACAACGGCCGCACCGACGTGCTCGCCTCGAATTGCCGCGAAATCCTCCGCTGCATCCGCTGCGGGGCCTGCCAGAACGTCTGCCCGGTCTACCGCCAGGCCTCCGGCCACGCCTACCGCTCGACCTACGGCGGCCCGATCGGCGCCGTGCTGTCGCCCCTGCTCTTCGGCGACCGCTTCCCGGAACTTGCCGACCTGCCGAAGGCGTCCTCGCTCTGCGGTGCCTGCAACGAGGTCTGCCCGGTCGACATCCCGATCCCCGACCTCCTGCTCAAACTCCGCGACAAGGCCCACCGCGAACACATCCACTCGCCCGCCGCGATCCCGATGTCGCCCTTCGGCACCCTGGCCACCTCACCCTCGCTCTGGCGCACCGCCATGACGATGTCCAAGGCCATGAACCACCTGCCGATCCAGGTGGCCCCGATCAAGCCGCTCCAGGACTGGCTGGGCCAACGCACCCTCCCGGAATCCCGCGGCGGAGAATTCCGCAAATGGTTCAAGGCCCACAAGAAGTGATGATGAGCCAAGCGTGATTTGCAGCGCTTGACCACAACGAGCATTTTCTAACCACGTAGAGACGGAGAAATTGGAGGACACGGAGATTGAATGAAAATCCAAACCCTTTAACCCATCTTCTCCGTCCCTCCTTCTTAGCTCCGTTCCTCCGTCATCAAAAAAACCGACCCTCTCCCGATCAGTCTTCAACATTTACCCCGCCATGCACCTCGAAACCCAATGCCTCCACGCCGGATACACTTCGGATCCCGCCACCAACGCCTGCGCGGTGCCGGTCTACCGGACCGCGTCCTACGTCTTCAACAGCACCGAACACGCGGCGAACCTCTTCGCGCTCAAGGAACTCGGCAACATCTACAGCCGGCTGATGAATCCCACCGACGACGTGCTGGAACAACGGGTCGCCGCGCTTGAAGGTGGTGCCGCCGCCCTTGCCGTCTCCTCGGGCACCTCGGCGATCTTTTACTCGATCATCAACCTCGCCCAGGCCGGCGACAACATCGTCTCGGCACGCAACCTCTATGGCGGCACCTACACCCAGTTCAAGGACATCCTGCCGGCCCTCGGGATCGAAGTCCGCTTTGTCGACTCGAACGATCCGGCGAACTTCGCCAAAGCCGCCGACGAGAAGACCCGCGCGTTCTTCTGCGAAAGCGTCTCGAATCCCGCACTCGAAATCTCCGACCTGTCGGCCATCGCCGGCCACGCCCACCAGCTCGGCCTGCCGTTGATCGTCGACTCGACCTTTTCGACCCCCTACCTCACCCAGCCGATCGCCTTCGGCGCCGACATTGTCGTCCACTCGCTCACCAAGTGGCTCGGCGGCCATGGCACCGCCCTCGGCGGCATCGTCGTCGACTCCGGCAAATTCAACTGGGCCGCCGGCAAGCATCCGCTCTTCGACCAACCCGATCCCTCTTACCACGGGCTGCGCTGGGGTCACGACCTTCCCGCCCCGCTCGCACCACTTGCCTACATCCTGCGCATGCGCACCGGCCCGCTGCGCAACCTCGGCGCCTGCCTTGCGCCGGACAACGCCTGGATGGCCCTGCAAGGCATCGAAACCCTGCCGCTGCGCATGGAACGCCACTGCCAGAACGCCCTCGCCGTCGCCCGACACCTGCAGCAACACAGGGCCATCGATTGGGTCCGCTTCCCCGGACTCGAAGGCGACCCGCAATTCGCCAACAACCGCAAATACCTCAAAGGCATGGGCGGCGGCATGGTGGTCTTCGGCATCAAGGGCGGCGCGAACGCCGGATCGAAATTCATCGACTCACTCCAGCTCTTCAAGCACCTCGCCAATGTCGGCGATGCCAAATCGCTGGCCATCCACCCGGCCAGCACCACCCACTCGCAACTCAGCGAAGCCCAACAACAAGCCGCCGGGATCCCACCCGAAATGATCCGGCTCTCGATCGGCATCGAACACATCGACGACATCCTCGCCGATATCGACCAGGCCCTGAACCTCGCAACCGCCTGAGCGAGACTGTATTTTTAGAAGCATACCGCATGATGAAACCACGTAGGCACAGGGATGGCTGAGAACACAGAGTTGATTCAAAAACCAAAATCCCGAAACCCTTTCTTCTCTGTGAACTCTGCTTCCCTCCATGGTCGGAAAAAGCCGACCCGACCCCCAACGCCCGACTTCTCATGAACGCCCGCGACACGATTCTCTCCAAGATCCGCAAAACCACCGCGAACCTCAGCGACAAGACCGCGCTGCCGGAATACGACCTCGCGCTCACCCACTCGCAGCCGAAACTCGAAGGCAGGGACCTCGTGGAGATCTTCGCGCGCAACCTCAAGGCGGTGAATGGGAAAACCATGCGCTCGGCCGCAGAACTTGCCGAATTCCTCAAGGCGGAAGGCCAGACCACCGGTTACTGCGATCCCGCCCTGATGGATGCGGTCGGCAACACGCTGGCGGCCGCCGGCCTCACGGTGGAAACCACCTACGACCGCGAATCGTTCGAGCGCTACCAGTTCGGCATCACCCGCGCCAGCGGCGCCATCGCCGAGTCCGGCACGCTGATCCTCGATGACGAGAACACCTCCCACCGCCTCGCGGCACTCTCCCCCTGGGTGCATGTCGCGGTGCTCGATGCGAAGCGGATCCACCGCAGCATCGCCGACGCCATCGCCGCCTTCGGCACCAACCACCCCGATGGCGGCAGCCCGAACATCATCTGGGCCACCGGACCGTCGAAAACCGCCGATGTCGAGGGCATCCTCATCGAAGGCGTCCACGGCCCCGGCGAACAAATCGCCCTGTTGCTCTGACCACGCGGATCTTCACTTCGCCTCGCTTCGCATCCTGTGCAGCGCCCATGCTTTGAATGTGCCACTAAGCATCCGTGGCCCAACAAGAAGTGGAGCACCCGCTCACTGCGACGCCGAAAGCGTGCTCTGGAGTGCCAAGCGGTATTCGCGCAGGGCATCGCTGTCCTGCAGCGCACGGGCGGCGTCGAGGGATGCCAGCGCTTCCTTGTATCGGCCCAGCGCCACATGCAGACGGGTGAGCTCAACCTGCGACTCGTAGGCGGTTTGCGGATCGGCCGACGCGCGCTCCAGCGTGAGCTCCGCGGACTCCGGCTGCCCGGCGGAGGCAAGGTGCTTGCCGAGCGCCAGCAGGGCCTCGCCGTCGGTGGGGTCTTCCCGGGTGAGCGCTTCGAGTAGTTTCAAGCCCGCACCAACATCCTCACGGGATGCCAGCAGGTAGCGAGCCTTGGCAATCTGAAGCGAACGGTCGGGCTGGGCCGACTCGGCCTTTGCCAGCAGGTCCTTGACCAAGGGCCAATCCGCTTCGGCGCTGGCCGTGCGGACCAACCGCAGGATCGCCGGATTGCCGGGCCGTTCCTGCGGCTTGGAAAACGCCGCGGCAATCGCGGCCTGGGCGGCAGCGCGACGGCCGGCGCGCAGGTGAAGATCGGCCAAGGTCAGCGTCGAATCGGGCGGCAGGAGTTTGAGACGGAACGGCAGCTCCAGCGCCTTGACCGCCAAATCGGGCTGATCAAGATCCAGATGGAGATTGGCTTTCAGGATCGAATAGGACGCCTCGAGAGGACGCTGGCGGATGACCTCATCCAACAGGGCCACCGCCTCCTTTTTTTGATCCAGCTCCTGGAGGCACTGGGCAATGCCAGCCTTCCATTCCGCAACATCCGGCTCGGTCACTTGGGCGAGCCGGTAGGCCTGAAGGGCGCTGGCGTATTCCTCGCGTGCCAGCCGGCAATAACCGAGCAGGCCGTAGGTCGATCCGTCCGCATCCCCGAGGCGGATCGCCTCGGTCAGGGATACCAAGGCCTTCTCAACCTCATTCGCCCGCATCCGTGCAAGGGCGAGGTTGCGATGGGCACGCCGGAACGACGGGTATTCCTTGATCGCGGATTCATAGGCAACAACCGCCTTCCCGATGTCGCCGGATTCGAAATGGAGATTGCCAAGATTGAAGGTGAGCGCCGCGGAAGTCGCGGTCAGCGGACTGGAAGCGAGCTTCTCGAGCGCGGCACCGCGCTTCTCCGCAGCCATCAGGTTCTGGATCTCAACCAACAGCGCACGCTCTTCGGAACTCACGTTCGGCTCGATGCGCGCCTCGATGCGATAGGATCCGTTGAAGGATTTGAGAAAGGACGGATCCTTCCAGTAGGCGGCGGACACAGGCAGCGGCTCGGCAGCAAACCCCGACGCGCATGCCGCCACGAGCAGCAACGAGACATGGACGCGGACAGGCACCGGGAGCGGTCTTCGGGCGGATGGCAAACAGGAACGGTTCATGGCAAAGGTTGGCTAACAGGTCTATCTCTCGATGGTGATGGTCCAGTGCATGATGGCCTTGACGGCCTTGCCGTCGCGCAGCGGAGTCGTGAAACGGGCTTTTTCCGCCACCCTCCGGGCCGGTGTGACCAACTCGGGGTGGGTCGAGGACGCGACCCGCCGGATCGAAACGAAACCGGACGTGGAAAGCTCGACTTCAAACGTCACCGTGCCGCGCTTGACCCCCTGCCGGGCAAGCGAGGGAGGAAAGACGGCCGACCCGTGGCGCAGAAGCCGCGGGATGCCGTCGAGCTCGTTTTCCAGATAGTGCGACTTGACCGCTGGTGCCGGCTGGATCGGAGGAGCCTTGATGGCAGGCCGGGCCTGCACCGGCGGTGGGGCCAGCGGAAGCGGCTCGGGCGGCGTGTCGCTGAAAAAGTTTTCAACCGGCGCCGTGATATCCATGGGCACGCGTGCAAGCGGGATCGGAACACGCGTCGGATCGGGAATGGCGCTGACCTCGGTGAGGGCCGGCGGTGGCGGCGGGGCGTCCGGCGGCACCTCTTCAAGCGGTGGCGGTGGCGGCGGCTGGAATATCACGGTTTCCACCTCGCGCACCGCC
>CBFGOB010000140.1:0-7091 GCA_965650215.1 uncultured bacterium
AACCAATCCTCACCGACTCCGGCGGCTTCCAGGTCTGGTCCCTGGCCAAACTCCGCAAGATTACCGAAGAAGGCGTCAAATTCCAAAACCACCTCGACGGCTCGTCGATGATGCTCAGCCCGGAACTCAGCATGGAAATCCAGGCCGCGCTCGGCTCGGACATCGCCATGCTCTTCGACGAGTGCCCGCCCTACCCCTGCGACGAGGCCTACGCCGCCAAATCCCTCGCCCTGACCACCCGCTGGGCCAAGCGCTGCAAGGACTGGGTCACCACCCACGAACCGCGCTCCGGAAACGGCCGCCAACTCCATTTCGGCATCGTCCAGGGATCGGTCTATGCCGACCTGCGCGAGCAATCGGCCCGCGAACTCGTCGAGCTCGGCTTCGACGGCTACGCGATCGGCGGGGTCTCGGTCGGCGAACCGGAGGAGGAAATGTTCCGCGCCATCGAAAACGCAGCCCCCTTCCTCCCCGCCGACAAACCCCGCTACGCGATGGGACTCGGCACCCCGCCCCAGATCCTCGAAATGATCGCCCGCGGCGTCGACATGTTCGACTGCGTGATGCCGACCCGGGTCGCCCGCCACGGCGTCGCCTTCACCCTCGACGGGCCCCTGCAGATGAAAAACCAGATCCACGCGGCCGATCCACGGCCCCTCTGCGAATCCTGCCACCCGCACGTCGCCGGCTTCTCGCGCGCCTACCTCCGGCACCTCTTCAAAGCAGGGGAAATCCTCGGTTTGCGGTTGCTTTCCTTTCACAATCTGCATTTCTACATGCGCCTCGTCGCAGGCGCCCGCGAGGCCCTCGCCTCCGGCCGCTTCGCCGAATTCAAAGATTCCTTCATCCGCCGTTACCACCAAACCAACACGCCATGACCCCGATCCTTCCCTTGCTCGCCGAAACCCCGCCCGCCAACCCGCTCGCCGGCGGTTGGGTCTTCCCCGTCCTGATGGTCGTGATGTTCTATTTCCTGCTCATCCGCCCCCAGCAAAAGCAGCGCAAGGAGCAACAGGCGCGCATCAACGCCCTCCAGGCCGGCGACAAGGTGGTCACCAGCGCCGGCATCCATGGCATCGTCCACAACATCAAGGACAAGACCGTGGTCCTCAAGGTCGCCGAGGGCACCATGATCGAATTCGACAAGATGGCCGTCGCCAGCGTCGCCAAAAAGGACAGCGTGGCCTGATCCATCTGCTCGAAAAACCCGCAAGCGAAGCGATTTTCCCCACCCGCCATGTTCGCCGTCACGTTCCAATCCATCTACGACCTGGTCTTCAAGTACCTCTTTGACGACCCCTTGAGCATCTTCCTCATCGGCTTGAGCCTGCTCATCCTGTTCTTCTGGTACTTCGCCACCGAGGTGGAAAAGAAAAAGCGCAACATCGGCACGGGGCTGGTCATCGGCCTCACCGGCCTCTGCTTCATGTCCACCGTGCCGTTCAGCGAACGCCTCAAGGGCGGCATCGACATCGTTGGCGGCTCGGCCTTCACCCTCCGCATCCAGCCGAAGGAAGGCGAAAACGGCCAACCGATGCCGATCACCCGCGAACAGGCGGAACAGGCGATGAGCGTCATCCAGAAACGCCTCGACCCGAACGGCAACCGCGACCTGATGATCACCCAACAGGGTGAAGACGGACTCCTCGTCCAAATGCCCGGCATCGAGCCGGAGGAATCCGAAAACATCCGCAAAACCCTCGAAAAGGTCGCCAAACTCGAACTCCACAAGGTCAGCGAACGCAGCGATGAAATCGGCCCAAACGGCAAAACCCTCGCCGAGCGCGTCCTGAATGAAGGCGAACTGGTCGTTGGCCAGCGCGCCTTCCTCCTCAAAGGCAAGGACGAGGACGGCAAGGATTACCAACGTCCGATCCTCCTCTACCGTCGCGCCGCCCTCGGCGGCTCCGACATCGCCAACGCCGTGCCATCCCAAATGCAACCGGACGCCGTCGACATCGTCCTCAATGACGAAGGCACCGACAAGATGATCGCCCTGACCAAGGACATGCGCGCCGGCACCGATCGCATCGCCATCGTGCTCGACGGCGAAGTGATCAGCGCGCCCGTCGTGCAGGACACCCCGCTCGGCAAACGCTTCAACATCAACGGCCTCCGCGATCCCGGCGAACCCCAACTGCTGGCCAACCAGCTGATGAACCCACTGGAGAACCCGCTGGTGGTCGAGGAAATGCGCCTCATCTCTCCCACCCTCGGCAAGGCGGTCGTCGAACAAGGGATCTGGGCCGGCCTGATCGGCCTGTTCATCACCTGCATCTTCGTCCTCATCTACTACCGCCTCGCCGGCATCATCGCTCTCTTCGGCCTCGCCGTGAACGGTATCATCCTCTTCGGCGTGATGGCGATGTTCGGCTTCACCTTCTCGCTTCCAGGCATCGCCGGCATGATCCTCACCATCGGCATGGCGGTCGACGCCAACGTCCTGATCTACGAACGCCTGCGCGAGGAAATCGCCAATGGCAAATCCTTCAAGAGCGCCATCGCCGCCTCCTACGAAAAAGCCTTCACCGCGATCTTCGACTCGAACTTCACCTCGCTGATCACCGCCATCATCCTGTTCTGGCTGGGCAGCGGCTCGATCAAGGGCTTCGCCATCACCCTGACCATCGGCATCGTGGCCTCGATGTTCTCAGCGATCCTCGTCACCCGCGTGCTCTTCCGCTGGGGCATCGACTGGAACCTGCTCAAGAAACTCGACTTCCTCAACCTGTTCCACGCCACGAGCTTCGACTTCCTCGGCAAAACCCGCGCCTGCGCGATCGCCTCATGCTGCCTCGTGCTGCTGGCCTTCGCCGCTTTCGGCGTCCGCAAGGAAAAGGCCTTCGGTGTCGACTTCACCGGCGGAACCCTGATCCAGTTCCAACTGGGCAACGACATCAAGGTGCCGCTCGAGGATGTGGAGAACGCCCTCAAGACCCTCACGCTGTCGAAGGCCGCCTACCCGCAGGAACAAGGGAACCCGGTGACCGGCACGCTGCTGACGATCCGCTGCGACACCCGCGATGCCGAGGTGATCACCGCCAAACTCCGCGACAGCATCCCGGCCCTCGGCCAAAAGGAAACCGCCACCAACCCGCAGGGCGGCCACGACTTCGTGGTCGACAGCAGCAAGGAGGAAGTCTCCGCCGTCATCGGTGGCGCCTTCATGCGCGATTCGCTCATCGCCCTCACGCTCGGGCTGATCGGCATCATGATCTACATCACCGCGCGCTTCGAGTTCTCCTTCGCACTCGGCGGCTTCGTCGCCATCCTGCATGACGTGATCATCTCGATCGGCATCGTCGTCCTGCTCGGCGGGGAATTGTCGCTGATCCACGTCGGCGCCATCCTCACCATCGCGGGTTACTCGATCAACGACACGATCGTCGTCTTCGACCGGATCCGCGAAAACCTGCTGATCCGCACCGGATCGGTGAGGGCGATCATGAACGAGGCCATCAATGCCACCCTCTCCCGCACCTTGCTGACCTCTCTGACCACCATTGTCACCGTGTCCATCCTCTCGCTGTTCGGCGGTTCGTCGCTGCGCGACTTCTCGATCATGATCCTCATCGGCCTGCTGGTCGGCACCTACTCATCGATCTTCATCGCCTCGCCGATCGTCCTCTGGTGGGGCAAGGTCAAGGGCCGCAGCATCCGCGAGGAAGTGCTCGAAACCACGGCCCGCGCCGAATCCGCGGCCACCGCACCCTGAGGCCGGACAAAAAACAAACCCCTTCGAAACCGCCATCGGCCCCGCGCCATGGCGGTTTTTTTGCGCACGATTCTGCGGATCAATCCGATCCCTGCCGTTTTTTAGGCCGCCCTGGGTCAGACCCGGAAACCCATTCAACATCTGCGCAAATCCGCGAAAGCAGTGATTCCGCTTGGGGATTCGGCCTCAATCCACCACTGGGCCACCGGGTGGCTTCTCCCGACCTTCTCCCTCGCCACCCTTGCCTTCGCGACGCGGGCCCATCCGGAAATCCTCCTTGCTGAGCTTGCCGTCGCCATTGCGGTCCATCATCCCAAAGCGCTTCTTCAGAGTCTCCTCATCCACTTCGCCCGCTCTCGGGCCGGCCTTGAACTCATCGAAGGACAGGGCTTGATCCTTGTCCTGATCGAGCCGCTCGATCATCGCTCCCGGCCCGGGATGGTCACCGGAACGCCGATGAAACCCCTCGCCCGGACCCCGGCCCGCATCCTCTCCCATCGGCCGGTGCTGCGGCTTGTCATCCGGGCTGATCCGGCCGTCACCGTTGCTGTCAAGCCGGCTGAAAATCCGCTGCTGCTTCTCGGGTTCGAGCTTCTGGAAGAACCCGCCCTGCTTGAATTCCTCAAAGCTGACGCCGCCGTCCTGGTCCTTGTCCAACTCCCAGATCCTCGGCATCATGCCCTCACGGTGCTGGTGCTGCAGCAACTGGCGGATTTCCTCGAGGCCGATCTTGCCGTCCTGGTCCTTGTCCAGCCGGCCAAACAGCTTGCCCCGCTGCTCCTCATCCAGCTTCTGGACGCGCGGCATCTGGTCGAACTCCCCTCGGGAAATGACCCCGTCGCGGTCGAGATCCGCCGCCTTCCACAATTCCGAAGCCGGCCGGTGAGGAGGCATCTTCCCCTCAGGCTTGCGAAACTCCGGGCGCTGGCCCTCGCTTTCCGCCGACGCCACGGGAATCCACGAGCCGGCGAGGCCCGCCAGAATTAGGGAAAGAGGTATTGTTTTCATCGCCAATTGAAGATTGTTTAGCCCCAATCCGCTGGGCCGACGAATGAGAAACACCCCCGACGGAGAAAAGTTTCACCCATGACTCCGGAAACCCGGAATTCTTTCCCACACCGAATGCACATCCAAGACATCCTCTCCGCCCCGAAGCCCTCGCTGTCGTTCGAGTTCTTCCCGCCGCGCAGCCACGAGGCCTGGGAAGACCTTTATGAAACGATTCGGGACCTCGAATCCCTCCACCCCTCGTTCGTCTCGGTCACCTACGGCGCAGGCGGCAGCACCCGCGAGATGACCCACGACCTCGTGCTGCGCATCAAGCAAACGACCAGCATCCCGCCGGTCCCCCACCTCACCTGCGTCGGCCACCGCAAGGCGGAGATCCAGTCGATCCTCGAACGCTACGCCGCCGCAGGCGTCGCCAACATCCTCGCCCTCCGCGGCGATCCGCCGAGGGACCAACCGAACTACGATTGGTCGCAGGGCGACTTCCGCCATGCCGCAGACCTCGTGCGCTTCATCCGCGAATTCAACGAATCGGGCATCCATCCGGACCCGCGCGGCTTTGGCATCGGCGTCGCAGGCTTCCCGGAGGGCCACCCCGACACGCCCAATCGGATGGCCGAACTCGATTTCCTCAAGGCCAAGGTCGATGAAGGTGCCGACTACATCTGCACCCAGCTGTTTTTCGACAACCACGACTTCCTCGACTTCCGCGACCGCTGCCGCCTCGCCGGGATCGGGATCCCGATCATCGCCGGCCTCATGCCGGTCACCTCGCTCAAAGGCATGCAGCGGATGGCGGAACTGGCCGCCGGCGCGCGCTATCCGGCCAAACTGATCCGCAGCCTCAACCGGGCCCAGAACGAATCGGCCGCAGTGGAACGCATCGGCATCCATTACGCCGCGGAACAATGCGCCAACCTCCTCGACCACCAGGTCGACGGCATCCATTTCTACACACTCAACAAGAGCCGAGCCACCCGCGAGATCTTCCACAGCCTCGGCCTTGACACCAAGGCGGTCTCATAAACGACGGCCTTCGCTGTAAATCTGCTGCGCCTGCTTTTCGGTGAGCTGATACAAATGCCCTTCGATGGGCACCTGGAGGTGCACCCGTCCGGTGGTCGGGTCCCGCGGATAAGCGAGCTGCAATTCACCGGCCCGCTCGAACGCGTCGCCTGGAATCGTGACCTCGAACGCACCTTCGTAACGCAGCATGCGCGAAAGCCGCTCGGCCGCAGCCACTTCCAACTGACGCATCTCGGAGTTGAGGCTGAGACGGTCAAACAGGGTGTAGCCCGTCGGATCCTCCAAACCCTCACGCGCGCGCTTGGCCTCGATGGCGGCCCGCTTGAGCGAAAAGTCGAGGCCGGTCCTGAAAAAGTCCTGGTTGGGATCCGAGTCCTCCGCCCCCAGGGCTCCCATGGGGCCGCGCTTGGCACCACCCTCGGACACCGCCTCCTGGATCTCCTCCTGCGTCGGCAGGCGCACCTTGACCCCACCCTTGAGCGTAAACAGGTCGCCCGCCGCCAGATTGACATCGGTCAGATTCAACCCGCCACCACCGGTATTCACCCGGAACGAACCCTCGCGGAAATCGATGCGGTGGTAATTCCTCGAGTAGTCCATCACCGACAGCGCCGTAAGCATCGGCAAACGATCGCGCAGGGTAACCACATCCTCTCCATCCATCACCACCTGCCCGTCAAAGCAAACCCCCTCCGAACTGTTGGTCGAGCCGGAGACGACAAACTCGCCGGAAATCGAGCCCTCGATGAAATCGGCGGCGGCGGCCGGCAGGATGCGATCGAGCCGCACCCGCTGCAGGGCGAGCGTGCCTTTCACCTGCGGCCGGGAACCCCCAATCACCCTGAGGTCGATGAACCGCACTGTGCCCCTGCCTTGTTTGAACTCCGCTTTTTCAAAACGGATCCCCTCGCGATCGCAGGCCAGCACCAGGTTGACAATCTCAAGATCACCCAGCCAATTCTGGCGGAACGTGCCTCCTTTGAAGCTCAGGCGCCAGCCCTGTGGCGTTCGCTGTGCCCTCATGGCGCTGGACTCGATGGCCCCTTGGGTGCGCTCGGAATACCCCCAGTGCAGGTTCGCTTGCCCAACCTCGAAAGCCTCGATCCTGACGTTCTCCGGCCGATCGAAAAGGACCTTGGCGATTCTCGCCGCCGACTCGTCATCATCGGCGCCGGCCCGCAAATCGAGATCCAGCCTGGCGATCGAAATCACCCCGGGGTCCCAGGCCCAGATCAAGCCGTCCACCAGCTTCATCTTGCAGCGCAAGCTCACCACCTGCAGCGAACGGAAAAACGTGCCGTCCTCGCCCTCGGCCGCCAAGCGCGGGATCTCCAGCTGGCCC
>CBFGOB010000141.1:0-7088 GCA_965650215.1 uncultured bacterium
GGGGTGGTGTTGGCCTGCAACGGTTTCGAGGTCACCGACAGGGGCTTGATGGTTCCCTGCGACAAGATCCTCGACAAGGCGCTCGAGCTGGGGGCGGATGTCATCGGGCTTTCGGGGCTGATCACGCCGTCCCTGGACGAGATGGTGCATGTGGCCAAGGAAATGGAACGGCGCGGGTTCAAGGTGCCGCTGCTGGTCGGCGGGGCGACGACGTCGGCGGCGCATACCGCGATCAAGATTGCCGGCCATTATTCCGGCCCGGTGGTGCACGTGCTTGATGCTTCGCGTTCGGTGCCGGTGACGACGGCCCTCTTGTCCGAGGATCAGAAGGAGGACTTCGTCCGCGACAACGAAGTGAAGCAGGAGAAGCTGCGGGAGAATTTCAACACCGGCCCGAAGAAGGAAGTCCTGACGCTGGCGCAGGCGCGTGCGGCGGGTCCTTCGACCGACTGGCAGTCCTACACGCCGCCGGTGCCGTCGTTTTTGGGAACGCGGGTGGTGGAGCAGCAATCCCTGCGCGAGCTGGTCGAGTACATCGATTGGACGCCGTTCTTCCATGCCTGGGAACTGCGCGGCGTGTGGGACCGCGAACAACAGGTGCTCAAGACCAAGAATGCCGAAGGTGCGGCCGAGGCCGCCAAGTTGCATCGCGAGGCCTTGGAGTGGATCGAGAGGATCATTGCGGAGAAGCGTTTCGAGGCGAAAGGGACCTTCGGATTCTTTCCGGCCAACTCGGATGGCGATGACATCGTGGTATGGACGGATGAGACGCGCCGTCATGAACGCTGCCGTCTCCACAGCCTGCGCCAACAGATCCAGAAAGACAGCGGCAAGCCGAATGTCGCGCTGGCGGATTGGGTGGCACCAGGCGCTGGCCAGGATTTCATCGGCGGTTTTGTGGTGGGGATCCACGGCGCGCATGAGTTCGCCGACGAGCTGGATGCCGCGCACGATCCGTATGGCTCGATCATGGTCAAGGCGATCGCCGACCGCTTTGCCGAGGCCTTTGCCGAGTGGCTGCACCACCGTGCGCGCATCGAGTGGGGTTACGAGACCGAGGCGGAGCTGACCAAGGACCAGCTGATCCATGAAAACTACCGCGGCATTCGTCCGGCACCCGGCTATCCCGCGCAACCGGACCACACCGAGAAGCCGATCCTCTTTGACCTGCTCGGCGCACCCGCGGCGACCGGGGTGACACTGACGGAAAGCTGCGCGATGCATCCGGGCGCGGCGGTCTGTGGCTTGTATTTCTCGCATCCCGACAGCCACTACTTCGCGATTTCGGATTTGCAGAAGGATCAGGTCGAGGACTACGCGCGGCGCAAGGGCATGAGCGTGCAGGAGACGGAGAAATGGCTCGGCCCCTGGCTGGGCTATTGACCAGCGCTTTCCGCTTTCCGCTCGACGCGGCTGCGGGTGCGGGGCAGCGTCTTGGCCGATGAGTTCAGCAGTCAACCGATGGATCCTGGCGGCCGTCCTCGCGGCGTTGGTGGGCAGCGCGTGCGCCGCCAGCGAGGGTTGGACGGATGACTTCGATGCCGCGAAGCGGCTCGCCGCGGAGAGTGACCGGGACATGCTGGTCAACTTCACCGGCTCCGACTGGTGTGGCTGGTGTGTGAAGCTCAGGCAGGATGTGTTTTCGCAGAAGGCATTCCTGCGGGATGCCCCCCGCAGCTTCGTGCTCGTTGAGCTCGATTACCCGCGCCAGAAGGTGCTGAGCGAGGCGGTCAAGAAGCAGAATGAATTGCTGGGTCAGCAATTCGACGTCCGCAGGTATCCGACGATCATGCTCTGCGATGCGCGTGGTGTCCCTTATGCGCAGACCGAGTACCGCAAGGACGGTCCCGAGGCGTATCTCGAGCATTTGAACCAGCTGCGGAGCCACCGGCAGAAGCGGGATGAAGGTCTGGCGCAGGCGCTCAAGCTCGAGGGTCCGGAAAAGGCCAAGGCGCTGGTGGCCGTGCTGGAAGCCTTGCCGCTGCACGATGCGCTGATCAACGAGTTCTATCGCCCCGTGCTCGAGGTGATTGCGAAGTCCGACCCCGAAGACGGCACCGGTTTCATCCGTAAGATGTCGTCGAGCCGGAAGCTGCGGGAGTTCACTTTCAAGATGATGGAGCTTGGCCGCAAGAAGGACCTCGAGGGCGCGATCGCGCATGTCGACAGGACCCTGGCGGAAGGTGGCCTCGAGGTCGACGCGACCCAGCAGGTCCTGATGTCGCGCTGCATGATTTTTGCCCGGCAGAAGAAGTTCGACGAGGCGATCCGGGTTGCCGACGAGGCGATTGCGCTGGCGCCCGAAAGCCGGCTGAGCGGCGAGATCCGCGCCTTCCAGGTCAGCTTGCGCAAACACCTGGAGGCCCCTGCGGCTGAGGGTGGGAAATGAGACCCGCGCGGCGGAGGTTTCGTATCCGTTCCCGATTTCCGTCCTTGTGGCCCCGCGATTGCCGCCGGATGGTCGCGGCATGCGCATCGAGATTCTCAACACCGGCACCGAGCTGTTGCTGGGCAACACGGTCAACACCCATGCCGCCTGGTTTGGTCGTGAGCTGTTCGGGCTCGGACTGCGGATTGCACGGCAGGCGACGGTTCCCGATGGCGAGGCGATCCGCGAGGCGATGGCCGAGGCCCTGGGCCGCGCGGATGTGCTGATCGTCACCGGCGGGCTGGGTCCGACCAGTGATGACCTGACGCGCGAGATCACCGCCGAGGTGCTCGGGCTGGAGTTGATCGAGGATGAGGCGGCGCTGCGTTCGCTGGAGGCGTTTTTCGCCAAGCGTGGCAAGCCGATGGCCGAGTCCAACCGCAAGCAGGCGCTCGTTCCCGTCGGCGCGGACGTGTTGCCCAACCCGAATGGCACGGCACCCGGCGTGTATGTGCCGCCGCGCCTGAACGGCCGTTCGCAGTGTGCGGTGTTCCTCTTGCCCGGGCCGCCGCGCGAACTCTATCCGATGTTCCATGCCGAGGTGCCCCATCGCCTGCGCGCCTTGTCGGGGATCGAGGGCAGCCCGCGCTGCCTCAACCTCAAGTTCACCGGCATCGGCGAAAGCGACTTCCATCAGGCCGTCGACGCGCGGCTGGCGGCGATAGATGGCCTCGAATTCGGCTACTGCGCGCACATCGGCGAGGTCGACCTGCGCCTGATCGGCCCGGAGCGCGCGCTGGACGAGGCGAGGCGCCTGGTCCTGGCGCATTTCGAAGCCTGCTTCATCAGCGACGACGGATCCTCGCTCGAGGAAACCGTGGTGCGGCTGCTGCGCGGGCGCGGCATGAGCCTGGCGGTGGCCGAAAGTTGCACCGGCGGCCTGATCTCCAACCGGGTGACCGATGTACCGGGTGCGAGCGCGGTGTTCGGCTTCGGATTTGTGACTTACGCCAACACGGCGAAGACGGATCTGTTAGGAGTGCCTGCGGAACGGATTGCCGCCGATGGCGCGGTGAGCGAGGTGGTGGCGTGCCGGATGGCGGCGGGTGCCCTCGAGGCGGCCGGGGCTGACATTGCCGTGGCGGTGACCGGCATTGCCGGGCCTGATGGCGGCACGGAAGAGAAGCCCGTCGGCACCGCGTGGATCGGCATTGCGGTGAAGGGGGAGGAGCCAAGGGCCTTCCGCGTCTATCATCCGCGCAACCGCCACGATTTCAAGCTGGCCGTGAGTCAAAGCGCGCTGGAGGCGGTGAGGAGAGAGTTGGTGGGCTTGTGAACTGCGGGCTTTGTTGACCACGGAGGGACGGGGTAAATGGAGTTCGCGGAGGAGGAAAAGGGTGGTGGGTGGATGGGTTGGCAGGGCTCCAAGCTTTTGATGAACGGGTTTTATTGATAGGGCCCGTTCGCCTTGGTCGTTGTACATGCAATGATCACCGAAGAAGGGAAGAGGCTCGGACGGCATTGGGATGCAATCGGCTCCCTTGAGCTGGATCGTTACCTGATTCAGGATCTCGAACATCCGGCGTACAATGCGCAAAGTGTCTTGATTCGCGCATTCATCATGGATCGTCTATTTTCATCCGATGCCACGTCCATCATAGAGGCGGAGATTTATTATTCGGCGTGTGCGTCATATGCCCTTGCCGAGAATCGGGAAGGGCGTTTCGCGCGGCTTTACAATGCGATCAAATACAGCGCGCCCGAATGCGAGTTGCCACTTTTCCTGAGGAATGAGGTTCGGGATCGGTTTGAAGAGTATTTCGATGTTTTGCAGCTTCTTGAAGATCTTGCGATATGCCTCTCGGTGGGCTTCGATCATTTCAAGAGTCCGTTCGAGTTGTTTTGGAAGAGCTTCCTGAGGGGGAGAGGTTGCGATCGGTTGCGATTGATCGAGTTCGGATGTGGGTCGGCTAATGACTTTCGTGTGTGGGAGTCATTTGGAATTTCGTCCCTTCTGGATTACACGGGTATTGATGTTTCATCGGCCAACATCGCCAATGCGAAAAAAAGAGTCAACAAGGGTAACTTCCTAGTGGGTGATGTCTGCTCGATTGACGCCGGTGATGAATCATTTGATGTTGCTGTGGCGTTTGATCTTTACGAGCATCTTTCGCCGATTTCGCTCGCACTGGCCATAAAGGAGAGTTTGCGTGTTACCCGGGACGAGTGTTGGATGTCATTCTTCAATGCGGAGTCACGTCCAGAGCATGTGCTTCGCGAAGTTGAAGATTACCATTGGAATCTATTGAGTGTTGAAATGCTGGTGGATCAGATTGGTGCATTTGGATTCGATGTTGAGATCTACAATGTCCCAGGTGTTCTCGAATCGAGGTTTGATGGTTATCGGCATTACAATCGAGAGGCGCATATCCTTGTTGCTCGAAGGAAGAACCGTATCGTGCCATAATCCTGCGTGTCATGCGGTAGCGGCATTCCGGTGGATTTGCAGAGTTGGCCAATTGTGCGGGCATCCACTATTGAGCACTTCGTGTCCTCCGTCCCTCCGTGGTGGAAACAGGTGGATTGCTCACAGACCTTGTAAGGCCTTGATCAGATCATCGGGCGAGAGCAGTTCGGGCAGGATGAGCGGTTCCTTGCCGGGGGCGAGGAGGACATTGACCGGGATGGCGGCGCGGCCGTAGATCGCGATCGCCTTGTCGATTTCGGGATTCGGTTTGGTCTTGTCGGCCTTGAGGGCGATGACGCCTTTTTCCTGCATCAGGGCGATGACCTCGGGCGTGTAGGCGCGCTGCTTGTTCACCTGGCAGGTCGCGCACCACTTGGCGGTGAAGTCGATGTAGACCGGCTTGTCCTGGTTGAGGAGCCGTTCGACGGTTTCGGGCGACCAGGTTTGCCACTCGAGGTCAGAGGGTTTCGGCGGCTTGACGAGGAGGAAGCCGGCGATGGCGAAGGCGAGGGTGAGGGCGAGCGCGGTCAGGCGGGTGCGCCGTGTGCGGTGGGGGAGGTTCCAGCGGCCGTGGATCCAGGCGGCGACGGCGATCGCGCTGAGGCCGAAGATCGGGTTGAGCAGGTGGTCGAGGTCGATTTGTCCCGCATAGACCCAGAGCAGGTAGCCTGCGGTCGCAAAGAGCAGGAAGGACATCGCCTGCTTGAAGCTTTCCATCCATGCGCCGGGGCGCGGCAGGAGGTCGATGCATTTCGGGAAGATCGAAAGCAGCAGGTAGGGGGTCGAGAGACCGAGGGCCATCGCGCCGAAGGCGGTGAAGAAGGGGATGGCCGGCAGGCTGATGGCCGCGCCGATTGCCGCACCGAGGAAGGGGGCCGAGCAGGGTGTGGCGACGACGGTCGCCAGCACGCCGGAGAAGAACGAACCGGCAAAGCCGCTGCGGGTTTGCAGGGAGGCGCCAAGGGAGGTTGCCGAGGTGCCGATCTCGAACACACCGAAGAGGTTGAGGCCGAGCAGGAACATCAGCAGCATCAGCGAGAGCACGACCCACGGGTTTTGCAGCTGGTATCCCCAGCCGATGGCCTCGCCGCCGGCCGCGCCGCGGGCGGCAAACAGGATGCCGCTGAGCACGGCGAAGGACAGCAGCACGCCGGCGGTGAAGGTGAGGCCGTGAAGGATGATCTTGCGGCGGTCCGATCCGGCCTGCTGGGCGAAGCCCATGATCTTGAGGCCGATGACCGGGAACACGCAGGGCATCAGGTTGAGGATCAGCCCGCCGAGGAACATGCCCGCGAGGATCGGCAGCAGGGACCTTGACCGGGCGGGGGGCTTGTCGGCTTTCGCCTTCGGGGTGAGCGGGATTTCCGGTGTGGCGTAGGCGCGGCTTCCTAACAGGATTCCGGAAAAGTGGTCGAGTTGCGGGATGGCCTCGCCGATCGCGTTTTCGGTGGCGCGCTTGAGCGTGATCGTGAGGGTGTTGCCCTCGGCGGCGATGCGGCCGCCCGAGCTCGCGGAAAGCAGGTGGGGCTGGTTGGGAATGAAGTCGGTGGGCACGGCGTCGAGCGCCGCGGGCAGCCCGATGCGGAGGGTGACTTCGGTGGCGGTGGTGCTGGTGCGGTAGCTCCAGCCTTCCGGAGTGGCGGGGATTTTCGCGCGCGCTTCGGCGAAGAGGCTGGCGGAGCTGACCTCTGGCAGCGGTTGGTCGGCGACGCCGATCCTGAGGATGAACGAGGCTTCCTCGTTGAGGCAGCTTTCCTTGCAGATCTGCCAGCTCACCTTGGCTTCCAGCTTGGCGACCGATCCGGCGGCGAGCGGGCCCGGTGCATGGATCGGAATGAGGAAGACCGGGCTGCCGCTGTAGATGAAGCTTTTGCCAAAGTAACCGTCCTTCACTTCGGGACTTGGCCACTGGATCGGGCCGGCGACGAAGCCTTCCGGCAGGGACCACTCGATCTTGGGCGGCAGCTCGATGCCGCCGGTGTTGAGGTAGTAGCTGTGCCAGCCCTCCGGGTGCTCAAGTTTCAAGGCTGCGGTGAAGCTGCCACCTTGGTTGATGCTTTCCATGTCGAGAAACATCGAGGCCTTCGAGCGGACGGCGGATTCCTCGTCCAATTGTGCCTGCAGCGGCAGGGCGAGGGCGAGGGCAAGCAGGGCAAGGCGGGTCAGCGGGGGCATGGCGTCAGGATTGGGAGCAAGGTTAGAGGGTCTTTGCCAAAGGTCATTCCCAAAAAAAAGGGAGCTCCTTGTTGGAGC
>CBFGOB010000142.1:0-7053 GCA_965650215.1 uncultured bacterium
GGAGAACGCGTCCATCAGCGGCGCGGAAGTCGGCTGCCAGGGCGAGGTCGGCGTCGCCTGTTCGATGGCCGCGGCGGGCCTCACGGCGGCGCTCGGCGGTTCGCCGGGCCAGATCGAGAACGCCGCCGAGATCGGCATGGAACACAACCTCGGCCTCACCTGCGATCCGATCGGCGGGCTGGTCCAGATTCCCTGCATCGAGCGCAACGCGATGGGTGCCGTCAAGGCGATCAATGCCGCGCGCCTCGCCCTGTCGGGTGACGGCTCCCATTTCGTTTCGCTCGACAAGGTGATCCAGACCATGCGCGACACCGGCCGGGACATGAGCGCGAAGTACAAGGAAACCTCGCGCGGCGGCCTGGCGGTGAGCGTGGTGGAGTGTTGATGGGCGGGACTGAAACGCTAGTCAACTCACAGCAGATTCCCGTACAAGGTGAACCCTGAGGATTCCTCGATCTGGATGTCGAGCAGTTGTCCGGTGAGACGGCTGGCGTCGCCGCGGAAGATGACAATCTTGTTCTGTGAAGTGCGGCCGGAGAGGGTGGTGGGATTGTTTTTGGACGGACCCTCGCAGAGCACCTGCTGGCGGGTGCCGACGAGCGCGGCATTCTTTTCCTTGGCGATGCGGTCGATGACCTCGAGCAGCCGCTGGTTGCGCTGTTCCTTTTCCGTTTCGCTGAGTTGATCCTCCATCTCGGCGGCAGGCGTGTTGCGGCGCTTCGAATAACGGAAGACGAAGGCGTTGTCGAAGCGGAGCCGCTCGCAGGTGTCGATGCTTGCCTGGAAGTCCTCTTCGGTTTCACCCGGAAAGCCGACGATGATGTCGGTGGTGATGGCAAGTCCGGGACGTGCCGCCTTCATGCTTTCGCAGATTTCGATGAACTTGTCGTTTTTGTATGGACGACGCATCGCCTTGAGGATCCGGTCCGATCCACTCTGCATCGGGAAGTGGATGTGCGAGCAGAGCTTCGGGAGGTAGGTGAAGGCATCGATCAGGTCGTCCCGATAACCGATCGGATGGGGTGAGGTGAAACGGATGCGTTCGATGCCATCGACCTCGTGAACCGCTTCGAGCAGCTGCACGAAAGGGGACTTGCCATTGATGCGTGGAAATTCGGTGCGGCCGTAAAGGTTGACGATCTGGCCGAGCAGGGTGATTTCGCGCACACCGTGGGCTGCGAGGTGTTTCACTTCGCCAACGATTTCCGCGATCGGCCGTCCGCGTTCCTTGCCGCGGGTGTCGGGTACGATGCAGAACGAGCAGCGCATGTTGCAGCCCTGCATGATGGAAACAAATGCCGAGGCTTCGTGCTTCTTGTCGAGGTGGTCGCGGATCGTGTTTTGCGAGCCTTCCTCCTCGGCAACATCGCAGACGCTGTTCCCCCGGAGCGAGTGGGCGGGGTCGTCCATTCGCGCTTCGAGCCGCTGCCTGAGGATGCGGTCGACGTATTCGAAGACCTTGTGGTATTTCTGGGTGCCGACCACCACATCGAGCTTGGGCACTTCCTTGAAGAGTTCCTCACCGCGGGACTGGGCCATGCAGCCCATGAAGCCGAATACGACGTGCTTGCGGTCGCGGCTGGCATGCATCAGGTGTCCCATCTTGCCGATCGCCTTTTGTTCGGCCTGATCGCGCACCGAGCAGGTATTGATCAGGATGGCGTCGGCTTCCTGTTCCTGGGTGGTCACGGTGTAGCCACCTTCGGTGAACATGAGGGCGACCTGTTCGGAGTCGCGCTCGTTCATCTGGCATCCGTAGGTCCTGAGGTAAACCTTGGGCATGAATCGGGAATCGGCGGGGGATCAGGACAGGGTGAGACGCGCGTCGGACTGGAGTCTGGCGCTCAGTTCGGGCCAGCCGCCTTCGGTTTGACGGTTGAAGCAGGTGAGGTAGAGCGTGACCAGCTGGGGTTTGAACTTCGCCAGCAGGGCATCGATCGTTTGATTCAATTTCGCGTCGTCGAGTGTTGCGGGCAGCTCGCCGCTGACCGATCCCTTGCCGTCGTGCTCGATTCCCATGCCGTCGCAGAATGCGGCCAGCATTTCCTGCTGGCCGGCCATGAGGTAGGCCTGGAGCAGGTGCTCGCCGATGGCACCGCAGGCTTTGAGCGTCAGCATTTTCTGAATCCACGCATACTGTTCAACGAGGGGTTTTTTCTCGATGAACACCGGGCGCAGTTTGCGATGGGAGGCGAGTGAGGCGACGGCGGATTTGTAAACGTTGCGGTCGTGGGACCGGAACCAATCCAGCATGTCGGTGACAATGGATGGGGAGACGGCGGCGTAGAGTTCGTGTGCGTTCACGGGTATGGGAAGGCTTGGGGATTCGGGACGGGAGTGAAAACGGGGAGATGGGGGATGACAAGGTCGAAGCGCCGGGGAAATCCAGTCACGCCGGCTTTGTAGCTTTCCAGCCGGGACATCAGATCGTATCGCAATGGGCATGCAAGCACTGAAAATCTATTCGGACTCGCCCTTGGACCGTTCGGCACTCAGCCTTCTCGAGCACGGGACTCTCGGTCACGAGCTGGTATTTCCCGAAAAGATGGCGGATTCGGTGCTTGGACAAAGCCAGGCGGGTCCGGAAATCCTTGGGGTCGATGTGGCCTTCGGCCAGCCCGAGTTGGCAAGTGTTCTGGATGCAGGGAACCTGAAATGGCTTCACCTTTCATCGGCCGGCTATACCCGCTACGACCGCGAGGATTTCCGTGAGGAAATGCGGCGACGCGGGGTCCAGGTCACCAACAGTTCGTCCGTCTATGCCGATGCCTGCGTGGACCAGGTGATGTCGTTCCTCATGGCCCAATCCCGTCAATTGCTACCCAACCTGGCGTCCCGCTGTTCGCCCGGCAGTAGCGAATGGTTCCGCTTGCGCGAGTCGGCGGTTCCCTTGCGGCACCAACAGGCCTTGATCCTCGGGTACGGGACGATCGCAAGGCGTTTGATCGAAGTGCTGGCACCTTACCAGATGGAGATCGTGGCGGTCAGGCGCCGGGTAAGGGGCGATGAGGAGGTGCGGGTCGTGACTCCGGATGCGGTGGATGCCGCGCTTTCCCAAGCGGACCATGTGATCAACGTGCTGCCTGACAATGCGGATTCGGATCGCTTCATGGACCTTCAAAAGTTCCGGTCGATGAAGCCCGGCAGCGTGTTTTACAACATCGGCCGCGGGAAGACGGTGGATCAGTCCGCACTGGCCGAAGTCCTGCGGTCGGGTCATCTGGCAGCCGCTTGGCTGGACGTGACGGACCCGGAACCCCTTCCTGACGAGCATGTGCTGCGCCGTTGCGGCAATTGCTTCATCACACCTCACACCGCCGGTGGCCACCGACTGGAATCCCACACCCTGGTGCGACATTTCCTCGAGAATTTAAGGCGTTATCTCGCGGACGAGGCCTTGCTCGACCGGATCATGTGAGGCCGCTCAGGCGCTGAACGCGAGCGCACGTTGTTTCATCTGCCCGGCCATCAGGCCGAGCGCATTCGCACGGGTAGGGGCAAGGTGCTCCTTGAGGCCGCTGCGGTCGATGAAGTCCATGTCCGCTGTGAGGATGGCATCCGGCGTTTCACCATCGAGCACGCGGATGAAGAGCGCGATCATGCCCTTGGTGATCAGGGAATCCGAGTCGGCATGATAGAACACCTTTCCATCGCGGTAGCTGGCATCGAGCCAGACTTGGGACTGGCAGCCCTTGATCAGGTGGTCCGCGGTGCGCACCGACTCGTCGATGGGCGCGAGCTGCTTGCCGAGGCCGATGATGTATTCGTAGCGCTCGGTCCAATCCTGGAAGAGCCCGAGTTCGTCCAGGAGTTGCTCTTTTTTCTGCTCGATGCTCATGCGGCGGAGAGTGGAACGCGGAACCGCCGGTCCCGCAAGCTGTATGTCAGGTGGCAGGGACAAGTCGCTGGAGCAGGCGGCCAGCAATGAAGGCGGGCAACCACATCCACAACAGAATGAGTGCTTCCGGGCGGTCGGCAAACACGCGGCCCAGCATCACGAAGGGTAGCAGGAACATGGCATCCAACAGCGGGATGCCGGCGAGCAGTGCCGAAACCTGACGTGGCAGCGGGGACCGGAAGCGGGTGATGGCAAGGCCCGTCCAGATGAGGTAAGGAGCTGCGGCGACCAGCAACAGCATCCACCCGGCCATTCCGAAGTCCGGCCGGCACCATTGAGTCGCAAGGATCGCCGGCGGGACGAGGAAGCCGATACGGGTGATCGCCGTGGTCTTGGGATGGGCGCTTGCTTTGGACTCCGCGCGGGCCCGCAGGCTGAGCATGATCAGATAGGCGAGCAGCATTCCACAGGGAACGTAGAGCCACTCGACGCGATGCCAGTGAGTGGTGGTGGAACTGAAGCCCAGAACTGGCAGCAGGGCGCGGCATAGTGCCATGGGGATGACCGACCAGGCGCTCCTTTTGTGGCTCCAGGTGTAGAGCGTGACGAAGCCGGTGATCGCGATGCTGACACCAAGGGCTGCCGGTGATGCCAGCGCGGAACATGCCCATGCACTCAAAGTGAGCAGGATGCCGCCGAGCAGGTAGAGGCTGGGACGGAACAAGGCGCTTGGCAAGGCCCGTTCGGGCCGGTGGACGGAGTCCCATGCGCGGTCCGCCCAGTCGTTGAAGAGGTTGCCGGAAAGATAGAGGCAGACTGCGGCGATCAGTGGTGCTGGAGACAGTCTCGAGAGATCGCCGGACTCATACAGCACTCCTGCCAGCAGCATGCCGGTGAGGGTGTTGCTCAGAACGCTGGGCAGATTGGGAACGCGCAGGCTTGCAAGAAGGCCCTGGAGACGCAGGTTCATGAGAAGCATGCTCCGGGGGCCCGTGTGAACGTGCCCGGGGGACGATCAGTGGCTGCCGTCGGCGCTGGGCAGGAAGCGGTAATAGGCTTCTAGCATCAGGGTACAGAGCGCAGTCCGGTAAGTGACATTGTCGCTGCTCAGCTGGGAACCGGGTTTTTTGAAGGAACCGTCGGATTCCTGCCCCTTGAGCAGCTCCTCGCGGATCATGTCGTTGTATTTTTTCCATTCACTTCCGCCGTGGTTGATCATCGCCTGGATGTCGTAGTAGTGGCCGTAGAGGTCCGCCTGCTTGCTGCTATAAGCGAATTTGCTGTGCTCGGAGATGTATTTGACCCCGTTGAGGGCTTCCTTCGATTTGCCTTTGCCCCAGATTTGCATGCAAAGCACGCCGACGCCGCTGAGGTTGCGGTAGCCAAGGCGGCCGTTTCCGGGACCGCTGCCGTTCTTGCCGTAGTTGAAGCCGCCGTCAGGGGTCTGGTGCTTGACGATGTTTTCCATCGCTTTGTCGATGCAATCCTTGATGCCCTTGAGCTTGATGCCCGAGTGGTCAACAGCCTTGAGCGCCTGAAGCTGCCAACCGATGATCGAGAGGTCACCATCGCCATTGTAGCCGTAGCCCCAACCGCCGCCTTTGCCCTGCTTGTCGACGATGATCTGGCCGGCTTTTTTGGTCACTTCCTCAAGGTTCGGAATCGGGATGCGGCTTTGTTTGCAGAAGGTGTAGGCTTCGCCGAGGGCGTAGGTCGCCACAGCATGCTCGTATGACCAGTGCTTGTCCCCGGGGTTGGTGGAGAGTTTGCCATCGTTTTTCATGCCCAGGTTGACCAGGTAGGTGATCGCCTTGCTGACGGTGTCGCCGTATTGTGGGGACTGCGGGGTTTCGCAGTGGCCGAGATAGGCAAGCAGCACGATGCCGGTCATCGCGCCTTCGAAGCGGGTTTCCCAAGAGCCATCCTCGTTCTGGGTCTTTTTGAAGTAGTTGAGCGCTTCAACCACCGCCTTTTCGCATTTGGGAGTCCCGCCGGATTCCTTCATGCGGGCCGCGCGGTCCGAGGCGGAGCAGCGCTTTTTCATCGAGGTCGGGATGTTCATCTGGCTGCTGCCACCACCCCAATCCTGATTGAAATCGAGGCTGTCGCCAAATTCGAGGGACGGGGCATCGAGTGTGATGTCCGGCACCGGGATGGCGACGTCGGCAGTGGCCACCGAAGTGATGACCTTGGCCATCGAGGTGGAGGATGGGGTCGGTTTTTTGTCGAGAGTCTTCTTCGGCTTGGGGTCCTCGGTGATTTCTTCCTCCTCGGGTGCCTGGTAGACGATCGGCACCGGTGCTTCCTTCACGATGCGGTCGAGAAGGAACAAGCCGAGAACGAGGAAAATGAGCACGATCGTCAGGACCGAAATGGCGATTGAGCTGATCGTGGAGTTGCGCTTCTGGGCGTTGAGGCGCGCAAGGGCTTCCGGGCTGAGTTGGGCGTGGAGACTCATAATGGAGGGATTTAGAAGAACATACCCGGGTGCATGGGGTGCTGCCAATCGAAAAATACGCCGGGAAAGACAAAATCCGTCACATGGTGGCGGCCTGCCCGGCGGCGATTTGCAGGGTCACCCGGGCTTGGCGCCCGGCAGCCGTACCAGCGGCTGCCTTCGGCGCTGGGCAGGAAGCGGTAATAGACCTCGAGCATCAGCGTGCAGAGCGCCGTCCGGTAAGTGACATTGTCGCCACTCAACTTGGAGCCCGGAGGCTTGAAGGAGCCGTCGGGCTCCTGGTTTTTGAGCAGTTCGTCGCGGACCATGTCGTTGTATTTGCTCCACTCCCTGCCGCCGTGGTTGATCATCGCCTGCATGTCGTAGTAGTGGCCGTAAAGGTCCGCCTGTCTGCTGTTGTAAGCGAATTTGCTGTGCTCGGAGATGTACTGGACTCCGTTGAGAGCCTCCTTGGATTGGCCTTTGCCCCAGATCTGCATGCTGAGCACGCCAACGCCGGTGAGGTTGCGGTAGCCAAGGCGGGCGTTCATCGGGCCGCTGCCGCTCTTGTTGTAGTTGAAGCCACCGTCGGGGGTCTGGTGTTTGACGATGTTGTCCATGGCTTTTTCGATGCAGTCCCTGAGGCCTTTGAGCTTGATGCCCGAGTGCTCCACGGCCTTGAGCGCCTGAAGCTGCCAACCGATGATTGAGAGGTCACCATCGCCATTGTAGCTGTAGCCCCAACCGCCGCCTTTGCCCTGTTTGTCGACGATGAGCT
>CBFGOB010000143.1:0-7014 GCA_965650215.1 uncultured bacterium
CGGCAACGTCAAGGACACCCATCCGTCCGAGATCTACCGCAAGCATCCGCTGTTTGTCTCCTTGCGCGACAACGACGCGCTGGGCGGCAAATGCGGGGTCTGCGAATTCCGCAGCGTCTGCGGCGGTTCCCGCTCCCGTGCCTACGGCGTTCATGGCGACCCCTTCGCCGAAGATCCCTCCTGCGTATACATCCCCAAAAAGTGGAATCCATCTCCAACCCCTAACTGACCATGATTAACCTCACCAAACTCTGGACCGGCGTCGCCCAACCCGCCGATTCCCTCCGTTACGGCCACGCCTCCGGTCATCCGTCCTGCGATGGCGGCAGCACCGGCCCCAGTGCGAATCCCAGCGCCGCCCGCGCGCGCAAACCGATCACGGTGTGGAACATCACCCGCACCTGCAACCTGCGCTGTGTGCATTGCTATTCGGACTCCAACGCAATGCAGTATCCCGGCGAATTGGATTGGGAACAGATGCAGGCCGTGGTCGAGGATCTGGCGGCCTACCAAGTCCCTTCACTGCTGCTTTCCGGCGGTGAGCCGATGATCCATCCTCGATTCTTCGATCTCGTCGAGCTGGCGTCGGGCAAGGGACTGAAGCTGACGATTTCCACCAACGGCACCTTGATCACTCCCGAAAAGGCCGCACTGCTCAAGGCCGCGAACGTGGCCTATGTCGGCATCTCGCTCGACGGCATCGGCAAGATCCACGACGAGTTCCGCCGCAAGGAGGGCGCCTTCGACGCGGCGGTGAGGGGGTTCAAGAACTGCCACGATGTCAATCAGAAGACCGGCCTGCGCCTCACCCTCACCCGCCACAATGTCGAGAACATCAACCAGATCCTCGACTTCATCGAGGAGAAGGAAATCCAGCGGGTTTGCTTCTATCACCTCGTTCCCGCCGGCCGCGGCAGCGCGATGCAGGTGCTGCAGCCCGATGAGTCGCGCAACGCGATCGACACGCTGATTGCCCGCGTCGAGGCCTGGCACAAGCAGGGGATCGAACGCGAGCTGCTCACGGTCACCCAGCCGGCCGATGGCGCGCATTTGCTGGTGCGCATGGAAAACGAGAAGCACCCGAACCTCGACGAGGCCAGGCGCCTGCTTTCATGGAACGGTGGCGGTGCCAACAGTTCGGGCCGCGGGATTGCCAACATCGACACCCAGGGCAATGTCCATCCCGACCAATTCTGGCAGGACATCATCCTGGGCAACGTCAAGCGCATGCCCTTCTCGCAAATCTGGGAAGGTGGCAATCCGGCGTCCGCCGCGAAGCTGGAGGAAATCCGTTCGGTCGGCCTGCTCAGCCAGGAGGAACGCCAGGCCCGGATGAGCGGACCCTGTGCCGACTGCAAGTGGTTCTCGATCTGCGGCGGTGGCTTCCGTACCCGCGCTTACTTCTGCAACGACGGCGACATGTGGGGCTCGGATCCGGGCTGCTACCTCCGGGACAGCGAGCGTCTCGAAGCCTGCGCCGTGGCTTAGGATTTGTGGGGAGACATCATGGTAGGAATGGGTCTGTGGCGAAAGCCGCAGACCCATTTTCCGTCAATCGATGCCAAGCGCCCGGATGCAGGCCGCGGGTTCGGTCATGGCAATCAGATGTCCTCCGGAAATCACCCGATCGGCGTCGGCGGGCAGGGGAATGACGAGGTCATGGCTGCCGTGGATGCGCCGCAGCGCCTGGGAGGGCAGGGCACCGGGCCATTCGAAGACGGCCTTGCCCATCGCGCGCAGGAAGGCCGGATCGCTTGTGGCGAACATGCGGCAAAGCGTGGTGGGGATTTTTGCCGCGCATGCTTTGGCCAAACCGATGGGCAAGGGTTCGAGCAGCGGATGAAGCCATCGGATCGGCTTGGAGATCTCCTGCGGGTGTAGGGCCGAGCCGATGAGGACCGTGTGTCGCATGGAGCGGATCTTGGCGATTTCACAGGCAAGGATCCCTCCGAGGGAACTGCCGATCACCGTGTCGCCGTCCTGAATCGAGTGCTCATCCACCAGTCGCAGGGCCCATTCGCGGATGCTTGATTCACCCCGCCATGTCGGCCAATCGTGATAGTGGCCCGGGACCTTTTCCCTCCAGACCGGTCCATACATCGAGGCATTCGCTCCCATGCCGGGGTAGAGGTGGATCATGCCAACGATGGGTTGCCGCGTTACGGAGTGCCGACCGCTTCGGGGCGCTTGATCACGGCTTCGTGCACGACGGCGCCGTCGACATCGTGGATCATGACGCTGGCTGCGGCGGCGCTGGCACGCACCGTGAGAAAGCCGCCCTTGATGCGCAGGAAACGGTGGATCGGCTGGCGCATCTTCATCAAAAATCCGCCAGCGTGGCTGTCGGAGGCGGGCCCGCTGCAGAATTCCTGGAGGCCCGTGACGCTGTCGATGGAATGATACTGCCAATGGCGGTCGCCATTGATCACGACGCAGCCAGGAATGCGGCTGAGGAAGTCCCTCAGGCGTTTCCCTTCATGGGAGAAACCCTCGTTGGCATGGTTGTCCTTTTTTTCACGCCGGTCCGGACCGACGACCGGTGTGGCGGAGACGTAGAATTTGAAGGTCGCGTCGGAGGCATTCATCGACTGCTCGAGCCATTCCCATTGGGTTTTGCCGAGAATCGTTTTTTCGGGCCCGTCGGGCATTGGATTGGGATCGCGGAAGTAGCGGCCCTCCGGCAACCAGATCTGCACATGGCGTCCCCAGCGGAAGCTGCGGTAGGGCAGTGGGGACTGGGGGATTTGCTCATTCCACACCTGGATGCCCTGATCCCAAGTCAGCTCCCCATAGCTTTGGCCCGGCCAGCAGTCGTTTTTGAGCAGGTCATGGTCATCGTGCATCCAGTAGCTCGGGATCCGCGCATGGAATGCCCGCTGGAAGGGCAGGGCATACATGCGCTGCCAGCGGTAGCGGGCGAGGTCGATGGTTTTGGCCAAGGGCTCAACGCGGTCGTAGTAGACGGTGTCGCCGGTCTGGATGAAAAACTGCGGATTGAGCGCCAACATCGAACGGTAGATCTTGTGTCCTTGGTCCGGATCGTCGCGTTGTTCGAATTCCTGGCAGGTTGAGACGGCGAAATGGACCGTTGATTCCGAGTCCACGGATGGAGCGGTGGCAAAGGAGCCATCGAGGGAAGCGCTGAGCCCCGAAGCCAGGTTGCGCCCTTCCACGCGCACCTGATAGTTGGATGCCGGTGCGAGGGCCTTGACGGTGATCTGATGGCAGTAGTCGCTCTCCGGCCCGACAGCGGTCCATGGCGTGCGGATGGGCGCGGCCTGCGGATCCGCGGCCGGAGTGAGCACAAAGCGGACTTCGCCTTGCTGGCCCGGCACCTGCCAATTCGGCTGTTTCGCTGTCCATGCCTCAACACGGTTGCGGGCGTTGTCGTCGGCGCTGAGACGGGTCCAGAGGACGGCGCTGCGGTCGGTCACCTCGCCGATCTTGATGCCGTTGGCGAAGCCGAGCGCCCAGACGGGAGAGACCAGAAGGAAGCTGAACAGGAGAGCTCGGGGCATGGCTGGAGGATGCTGGGCGGGGGATTGCGGGTCCGTGTCAGTTCCCGAGCAACGATTTCGACTGCTCGATGCTCAGGCCGCGTTGTTGCTCGTAGTCGGTGATGGGCGGCTGGATGTAGGTCCTGCGGCGGATGTCGGTTTCCGCATCGCTGGTTTTTTCGAGATCGGCGGCCGCGTCCTCGTGCGAGCTGTGGGTCGCATAGCTGCCGGTCCGGTCATAGCTCGAAGTCCTGTAGGCCGCGGAGTCCAGATCCGACGACCTGCCGTCAAAGTTCGAGGTCTGACGTTCCACCGATTCCATTTTTCCCGAATAGGGTTTGCGCGGCATTTCCTTGCTGCCCCACCACGACTTCTTGGCGTAGCGTTCGGTATTGAAGGACTTGCCTGCAACCTTTCCGTCGAAGTAGGCGGACTTGCCCTTGCTCTCGAAACTGCTGCGCTTGTCCACCTTGGGCGCCCAATTGCCGTTCTCATCCTGGACGTAGCCTTGGCTCTGATCGAGCCGCTGCAGGAACCCCATGGGCGCGGACTCCTCCTGCGGGTCCGCCTTGGGCGCGCAGCATGAGATCACGCACGCCATCAGGGCGGCGATGGAACAGCCGCCCTTCATTGCATGCTCAGGGTTTTCTCGAGATCGGGATCCGGCAAGGCGCCGCGCTTGAGGGCCTGATGGTAGAACTCCTTGGCTTTCTCGATGCGGCCGGAGCTGGAGTAGATCAGGGCGAGGTTGTAGTAAGGTTCGCTCGGGAGCGGATTGGCATTGATCGCTCCCTTGAAGTGGGCCTCGGCGTCGCCCTGTTGCCCGAGTTCGAAGCAGAGTGTGGCCAGCAACATGTGTGCCTTGTCGTCGTTGGGTGCGATCTTGACCGATTCGCGGGCCGCCTGTTCGGCATCCTCAAGTCGGCCGGATTTCATCAGGCTGTAAGCCAGCATGCGCAGGGCGTAGGGATGCTGGTTGGCGAGCTCGACCGCGCGGCGGAAGGCATCGGCGGCGGCTTCCGTGTCCTTGAGTTTGAGTTGGACAACTCCCAACTTGCAGAGGGTGGCGACATGCCCCGGATGTTGCTCGAGAATCAGTTCGTAGAGTTCGCGGGCAGGCATCAGGCGGCCTGCGAGAAACGACTTTTGTGCCGCCCGTTCGTAGGTGGCGATTTCCTGGTTGAGCGATTCGGTCGATTGTTCGACGGCCGAGCGGCTACGGGCATACGGTGAAATGAATTCGCCATCCACCTCGCGGTCGGCGATCAATTTTTGTTCCTCCGGAGTGAGTACGATCTCCTCGCGGTCGAAGAGTGCGATGGCTTCGGCGAGCTGGGGGTCCTGGGTGCCGAGTTTCTTGGCGGCATCGACCAGCAGGTTGCGGGTTTGGATCCTGCGCGATTGCACTCCGAGCTGACGCTTGATGATGTCGCGCAGCAGTTGGACCTCCGCGGGATCCGCCGAGGCCTTGCCGCTGGCAAGGGCTTCCTGTTCCTGCCTGAGGCGGGCTTCGAGTTCCTCCAACCGTTGTTCCTGTTCCTTCTTTTCCTGGTGCAGCCGGTTGATCTGCGACTTTGCGATGGCGAGGTCGCGGAGCGCCTCGGTGATCTGGTCCTTGTCAGCGTTGCTTTCGCGGTAGATGCGGTCGAGCTTTTCGTTGGCCTCGCGCAGGTTTTTGTTGAGCGCCATGTTCTGTTCGACCATCTCCTGGATGCGTCCACCTTCGTTGAGCTTGAGCAGCGCCGCCATCTGGTCGCGTTCGACCAGCAGGGCGTCGCGTTCTTCGCGCAGCTGGCGGAAGGCCTCGCGGCTCTCTCCGAGTTCACGCTTCAAGCTGCCGATTTCCTCCTGCGCGGCGGTCAGGGCATCGGATTTTTCCTTGAGTTGGAGTTGCAGCGCCTCGAGCTGCTTCCTCTGACCCGCCACCACCGCATTGGCGGTCGATTGCTGGTCCTGAAGGTTGCGGTTGAGATCCGCCGCTTCCTGTCTGGCTTTCTGCAATTCGCTTTCCAGGCCCGCGATGCGGTCCATCGATTGGGTGTAACCGCTTTGGGTTTGCTGAAGGGAAAGGGCCATCGCCTGGCGTTCCTGCTCAAGCTGCTTGATCTTGTGGTTGAGCCCGAGCAGCTGGCTTTCCACCGGCACTTTGGCGAGGCGCGACTGGAGCTTGCTGACATTGGCCTCCGCCGCCTTGAGCCGGTCCTCCAGCTGCCGGCGCTGATCGGCGGCCGCCAGATCCCGGTGCTTGAGGCGTTCCAGTTCGAACTGCCGGGTTTCGGCCTCGGCCTTGGCCTTGATGGCCTCACGCTGGGCTTTTTCCAGTTCGGCCTGCTGGCTCGACTGGGATTTTTGGCTCATTTCCCTGAGCTTGGCTACTTCGGATGCCGCGTCGTTCCGCGCTTTCTCGGCAACCTGCCGCAGCCTCTGGATTTCAGCCTCCGCATCCTTCTTCTCCTTGCCGCCGAGTTGCTTGATCCGCTCGATCTCCGCGTTGGCGCTTGCATTGGCATTGGCCGCAAGTTGTTCGAGCTGCTTGATTTTGTCCTCGGCATTTTGCCGGGTTTCGCCGGTCAGTGCCCTGAGTCGCTTGATCTCCGCCTCGGCATGGGCCTGCTGGATCAAGGCCTCGCGACGCAGTGCGTTGATTTCAGTCTCAGCCTCCGCGCGCTGGCGGTCGGAAAGCGTGCGGAGCCGCTGGATTTCGGCCTGGTTGCCATTCGACTGGGCGTGGGATTCAAGGCGGTGGTTTTCCGCCATTTGCCGGGCGAGCTCTTGCCGGAGGCGCTCGACCTCTTCCTGGGCCTCCTTGAGGCGCCGGCTGGCCACCGGGTCGACCTTGAGGATGCTCGGCGCCGGATCGATGCCGGGAGTTGAGCTTGAAGGACCGATCGATTCCGCCCCGACGCGCAGCCCGCCCTCGAGCTCCGCAACCGCACTGCGCTTTTCCTCGAGTTGCTTTTGGGCCTTTTGCTCAGCTTGGGCGAGGGCGCTCTGGTTTTTCTCGGAGCGGCGGTTGACCATGTCCGGTTTCCATTCCGGGTAGTATTTCCTGACCGTGCCGAAGAGTTCACGGGCCTTGCGGTATTTGTCCGCGGCCGCGATGAAATTGCCGCTGGCTTCCAGTTGTTCCCCGGCACGGGTGGCGAGGTAGCCTTGGAAATAGACATCCGAGGGGTCGAAATTCGCCGGTGCGAAGTCCGGCTGGGCTTGGGCGCAAAGCGGCGGTGCCAGCCACAAGGTGAGGCAGGCAAGGAGACCGCGGATGGCATGGCGCCAAGCTCGCATTCCGTTGGATTCGGGCATCAGGTGGCAGGGAAACTAAGAAAAAGACCACCACGGATCAAGGCGCGAATCCGTGGTGGTCTGGGGATCAGGGGAGGCGGTCAGCCTCAGATTTTCTTCGGCATGGCGGTCCATGCGCCTTTCTTGGCATTGCTCTTCACGCAGGTTTCGATGAAGGCAATGCCGGTCCAGCCGTCGTCGATGTTGGCATACTTGCTGCCATCGGCATTGAACT
>CBFGOB010000144.1:0-6933 GCA_965650215.1 uncultured bacterium
CCCTCCCGGAGCCCCAGCAACCCCGACCTCGGCGCTCACGCCTCCGGGCGCGCCGTCCTCGGCCCTCCGACCCGCTCCCACGATTCCACTCAAGACCGCAGGGGCCCTCCCGGGTGCCGGTGCCGCACCAACCCTGCCGAAAGCCACGGTCCAACTGCCTCAGCCCACCCAGCCGCTGACCACACTCGGCAGCCCGGCCTCGGCTTCTTCGGCCGCCAGCTTCCGCATCGCGCCCGAGCACCAGAAGCAGGAAACCCCGACACTGCTCAAAATCCTCTCCGGCGTCGGCCTCGCCGCCTCCATCGGACTGCTCGCCGGCCAAATCGTCGTCGCCAATGTCTGGATCAAGGCGCCTGACAACACCAGCACCCTCAGCTGGATCGAACAGCTCATCCAAAGCGAACCCAACTCGTTCTGATTCCCATGGTCCTTAACATCCTCAACATCCTGGCGGCTGCAGGCGTCATCTTCATCTCCTACACCAGCGTCAAGCTCGACCCCGGCCTCTCCGCCGAGGACACGATCAAGGCCACGACGGCACTCAGCAAGTAAGTTCCCGCCAAGCCTCACACTCTTCCCAAGGGCCACCCCGCATTCGTCGCAGGGTGGCCCTTGACGTTTCAGGCATCCCCCTCCAAAGTCCCTCCATGTCCTTGAAACTCACCCAAGAAAATTTCCAAGCCGAAGTCATCGATTCCAATGTGCCCGTCCTTGTCGACTTCTGGGCCGAGTGGTGCGGCCCCTGCAAGATGATCGGGCCGATCCTGGACCAACTCTCCGACGAAGTCGCCGGCAGCGCCAAGGTCGGCAAGGTCAACGTCGACGAAGCCCGCGAACTCGCGGTCAAATACAACGTCCGCTCCATCCCCCTCCTGCTCTTCTTCAAGAACGGCGAGATCAAGGACCAGGTCGTCGGCGCCAGCATCACCAAGGACCAACTCAAGGCCAAACTCGCCGCACTCTGAACTGTAGCGGCGCTCGATGAGCGTCGGACGACAGCGGTCCCGCACGCGGGACCGCTCCGCCTTCGGCGGGAAACCCCATCTGCGATGGATGCCACCACGGCAGCCATTCCGCGACGCTCATCGAGCGCCGCCACCATTCAGGCGACGGCGAATAAGCGTCGCTTTTGGTAACCGTCGCTTTTCGCTTAGCATCCCTCCACCCGACGGCGACGGAACACCAGGCTCAGCCCGCCCAGCATCGCCAGCAAGGCCGAGGTGGGCTCGGGGATTGCCGTCAGGTTCACTGCGTAGAAGTTGGTACTGGAAGTGGAGCCGCCCATATCATCATTCGAAGCCACTCCTAATGGAGTCTCTAGAGAGGAGCCATCCGTCGGCAACACCATCGCATCAACTCCCCCAGAGAGATCATTCACGATGGAACTGATGCCACCCACCTGTGAATCAATCGATTCGGAAGCAAGGCCTGTGTAAACCGCGCCTGGGAACCACAGAAAGGCAAACCGCCGGCCTTCGGCCGTGCCATTCCCGACACCGTATGTCAACTGGGCGATCACGGTATTGGCGAGACCGACAATGTCATTCGCTGCTTCACCGGTAAAACTCCCCATCGCAAAAATCGTATCACCTCCAATGACCTGATTGAGGCTCAAGCTTTGATTCGGGCTGAAGTATGCATCTGCCGCCGCCGTGTTGGAAAGGTAAGAGCCAGCCGCAAAACCTGTGAACGTGTTGTCTTCGTTGGTATCCACCAACAGCGCCCAAAGGGTCCCGTCCGCGATGGCGGCTCCGGACGAATCCCGGGCAATGCCCACCTGAATCTCGAAAGTCACCGTCGCGTGCAACTGCGATACCATCATCGGGGCGATCCACAACCCGAGGAGCGAGCGTAATAGCAGAGGCGAACGGAGGGTTTTGATCATTGATGGTTCGATCCCGGACAACGCCAAAGGCGTCAGTAATGATTGATGTTTTCCCACAGGATCGTTCGACCGTCAACCGTAGGGTATTTGCGGATGATGAATCCGGTGCCAGCGGGAATCACCACCGAGCCCTGATCGGCAGCCGATCCCGGTTTTTTCCAGATGCCATTATGGAAATAGTAAATCGCGGCCGCGGCCTTGTTGTAGGCAGCAGTGGCATTGTCAAATACCAGCAGCTGATCGCGACGACCCGAAGCCAGTGTGCTTGTTGAGCTCACGAACGCATCGGTTCCTCCGAGATTGAGCTGGTTGAGAGCGGTGTCGACCGGCCTTGGAATTGCCACAAAGTTATCCTGATAGATTGAAGCCTGCGTGGTGAGGGGCGCAACGAACTCTCCAAGCTCAACCTCTCCATTAATGGTGTAGGTGGTCGGACTGGTGATTGCCGCGGAATGCCGGATGGTAAAATACACGTCGGGCCACAATTGGACCGAACCAAAATCCTGGGCAGTGCCCGGCTTCCTCCACTGACCATTGTAGACATAATAGATCGCGCTCGCCGCAAGATTGGTGCCGGGCGTCACCAGATCCGGCACAAGAACCTGAGTTCTGCGTCCATTTGCAAGAGTGTTGAGCGACGCCACAATCGCATTTCCCGTGGTCGCCGGGTCCGTGGTGCACTCGCTTGGAGGAAACAGTTCCGCAAGCGTCCAGAATTTCAGCACTTCGAGCTGCGCGCCGGAAACCGCGGCAATCGTGCCACCGTTCAGGTCCACGGTGATCGAGCTCGTGCCGTTGGCGGTGATCGAAAACCACTGGCCGTCACCTGTCGCTGCCGGTGTGCTGTCCTTGAACTTCACGTAGTAAGCGCCCGCGAATTCATTCGCCGTCAGTCCGGGGTTGCCGGAAAGCGATAGAATCGCGGAACCCGGTGTCGTGGTGGTATCCGGGATGGCGCTCAGCGCGCCGGTGTAGGCGGCCGACGTACGCAGCGGCAGGCCGACGATCGTGTCGGAGTTGGGGAGGCACGTGATGCTGACGTATCCGACCGGGCTTGTGTAGACCGGTTCGGCGGTCGCAAGACCGCTGCCGGCAAGCACAGCGATCACAAGGGCACGGGAGGCTTTCATGGGGATTGGGGGCGAGGGTTGTTGTGGCGGGTTTCAGGGGGCTTGGCGAGTTCAAAACTGCGAAATATGCGCAATTTCAGACCGGGACCTGCGCTGGCAGGCCCCGGTCTCTCGCCAATGAAGCACCTTACTTTTGCACCCGATTCCCCCAGAGGCAATTCAGGCCCCGGTCCAATCCCCGATAACCTTATTCGACACTGGCGATTCGGCCGCGGAAATCGCAGCGGAAGCGTTCGAAAGAACAGGGGTTGGCCTATCCCTAGCAGCTACCCCATGCCTTGGCGGCCCAAAGCCGCCATCCCCCATCATGGCAGCCCTCCGTCTTCGCAGACCGCGAGCTTCAGCTCGCCCCAGAGCCACAGGCAATCTTCGCTAGGGTCATTTTGACTAGATGACCGCCTGGGGAGCTCCGCCGCACCAAAGAAGCGGTCGTTTTATCAAAACGCCCCTACCATCGTCCGGCTTCCTTTTTCCGCCACGCTGGACATTTCCGCTCCCAGTTGCAATCTCGGCGCCGAGCCATGCCATCCACCTCCACGTCCCAAATCGTCATCGGCGGCACGATTGCCATCGACCATGTGAAAACCCCGCACGCCGAGGCCAGCCAGCTGCTCGGCGGATCGGCCGCCTACGCCGCACTGGCGGCCTCGTTTTTCACCCAGCCGGTCTCGCTGGTCGGGATCATCGGCCACGATTTCCCCGAAGAGCACCTTCAAATGCTTGCAGCCAAGGGAATCGCGCTCGAGGGCGTGGAGCGCTCGGCCCACGAATCCTTCACCTGGTCGGGCGAATACCACGCCAACATGAACGAGCGGACGACCCACCGGGTCGGCCTCAATGTCCTCGAAAACTGGTCGGTCAAGGTGCCCGACAGCGCCGCCCGCTCGCCGATTGTCGTGCTGGCGAACATGTCGCCGGACAACCAACTCGAAATGCTCGCCCAATGTGCTCCCAAGGGCGCGGACGAGCGCTTCGTGATTGCCGACACCATGGACCTCTGGATCGAAATCGCCAACGAGCGCCTGCACGAGGTCCTGCCCCAACTCGACCTGTTTGTGCTCAACGAGGGCGAAGCCCGCGAGCTCGCCGGAAACTCCAACCTGATCCGGGCCGGCCATCTGCTGCTCAACAAGGGCCCGCAGCATGTCGTGATCAAGCTTGGCGAATTTGGGGCGATTCTCTTCTCCAAGACCGGCAGCAACACCGAGATGTTCCGGTCCAGCGCCTGGCCGCTCGACCATGTCGCCGACCCGACCGGTGCCGGCGACACCTTCCTCGGCGCGATGGCCGGCTACCTGGCTGCGCAAGGGCAGGCCCCCTACGACCACAGCACCCTGCGCCGTGCGGTGGTCACGGGCTCGATGCTGGCGTCCTTCACCTGCGAGGCCTTCTCGACCCGCCGGCTGGAAGGCCTGAGCCTCGGCGACCTCGAGCAGCGCCTCGATGCGTTCCGCGCCGCCACCCACTGGTGAACGCAAGGGCCAGAACCACTCACATCTCCAGCACACCGCCGAGCATGAGGGCGGCAACCGCGACGCCCACCGCGATGCGGTACCAACCAAAGACCGCGAGGCCGTGGCGTTGGAGGTAGGCAACCAGCCAGCGGACCGCGAGTATCGCCGCCACCGTGGCGGAAACAACCCCAACGGCCAGTGCCAGCGGACCGTAATGGTCCCACATCAGCTTCGTGCCGCCGAACCACTCGTCGTAGGCCGGATCCAGACCGGGAACTTTCCACAGCGCTTTTTTCACGGTGGCGGCCGTGAGCGTGAGCACCCCTAACAAAAACGAATACTCGATCGCGGCCTTGAGCGAAAGGCCGACCATCAGGCCGCCAACGATGGTCATCAGGCTGCGGCTGGTTCCAGGCCACATCGCAACGCACTGCAGCATACCGATCGCCAAGGCCATTTTCCAGGTCATGTCCAGCAGATCGCGGCCCGAAGCCCCCGCACCCGGACGGCGCGCAAGGCGGGTGGCAATGAGGATGATGACCCCGCCCACAATCCACGCGGTGACGATCGGCCACATCCCGAAAAGGCGGGCTTCGATCCAGTCGTTGAGCAGCAGGCCGATCACCGCCGCCGGCAAAAAGCCGACGAGGATGCGGACCGCCAGCCCGAGCCCTTCGGCATCCTTGCCGAGCAAGCCGCGCAGCATCTGCAGCACCCGCGGGTAGTAAAGGCCGACAACAGCAAGGATCGCACCGCCCTGGATGCAGATCGCAAACGCATCGGCCGCGGCCTTGTCGAGCGGCGATGCGGTGCCGATGCCCATGATGTGTTGGGCCACAAGCAGGTGACCGGTCGAGCTGACCGGAAGGTATTCGGTGATGCCTTCGATGATGCCGAGGATGAATGCCTGCCAGAATTCCATGATGCCCGCGCACTGTGCGGAGGCGGCGGGATTCGTGCAAGGCATTTGCCATTGCGCGATGGCAAGTCCGCGCCCATCTTCTGCCCGCCCCGAGATGAAGAAACGCTATCTCAAGATGGTGCGCAGCGCCCTGCGCTCGCTGCGCCACCCCCGACTCCGCCACCGGCCGTGGTGGCAGGCGGTCACCCGTCCGGTTGCCAACCGCCAGTTGTGGATCCCCTGCCGCGACACCGTCGCCAATGGCATGGCGATCGGCCTGTTCTTTTCGATGATCCTGATGCCCTTCCAGATGGTGCCCGCCGCCCTGGTGGCGATGCGCATGAAGGCGAATGTGCCGTTTGCGATGGCGATCTGCTGGATCACCAACCCGATCACCACCGGCCCGGTGCTTTGGGCCCAGTGCATGTTCGGCGAATGGCTGCGCAACAGCCTCGGTGTGCCGATGCCGCATTTCCTCAGCCGCCATGCCTTCGAGGTCCCGGATGTCGGCAGCCTCAACGCGGCGAGCTTCCTCATCGGCATGATCGTATCCGCATTGCTGCTGCCGATGCTGGCCTATCCGATCGTCCACGCGTTCTCCGCGGTCATGCCCCACCACTTGCCGGTGCGCAAAAAATCCGCAGCGCCCGATGCAGCCGCTGCCGCGACCAGCAGCACCGAGTGAACAATCCCGCTTGGCAAAGCCGCCCCAGCCCTCAAGCATCGACCTCCGATGGGAATCAGCCTCTCCGCATTGCGCCAAGGACTTCCGGAGCAGGGGCTCTTCGGCGGCGGCAGCTGGCGCTGGTCCCCCGAACCCCTGCGTCTGAGTGCCGGCGAGGCGCGCCAGCTGATGCGCCTCGGCCATCCCCTGGCGCGCTTCCAACAGGCATGCGACGCGCTCTACCGCCGCAGCGCCCGCGGCAAAGGCCCCGCATGGCTGGCAGAGCTGCTCAATGCGGGCAAGCCGCCCTGGCTGATCGAGCTCCAGGGCCGGCAGGAAACCGCGGGGCAATTTCCGCGGGTCATCCGTCCGGACCTGATCCTCACCCCCGGAGGCTTCGCGCTCACCGAGCTCGACAGCGTGCCGGGCGGCATCGGCGTGACCGCCTGGCTGTCGAAGATCTACCGTGAAGCCGGTTTCGACATCCTCGGCGGAGCCGAAGGCATGATCGACGGCTTCCGCTCGCTGCTGCCCGATGGGGGCACGGTGCTGGTCTCCGATGAGGCCAAGGACTACCGGCCGGAAATGGAGTGGCTGACTGCGCAACTCGGCGCCGCGGGCCGGGCCGATCTGAGTTGGCAGGTGCAGAGCGCCGAGACCTACCAAGCAAGCGGCGAGGCGCTCTACCGGTTTTTCGAGCTTTTCGATTGGGAAAGCGTCCCGGCATCGCGGGCGCTGGCTGAAGCTGCGGCTCGCGGGGAGCTTCAGATCACCCCACCCTTCAAGGCCCACCTCGAGGACAAGCTGTGGCTGGCCTTGCTCTGGTCGCCCGCACTGCGGGGTGAATGGAGCCGGGCCCTGCGCGCCAGCCACCTGAAGCGCATCCTCGACATCGTGCC
>CBFGOB010000145.1:0-6928 GCA_965650215.1 uncultured bacterium
CGAGACACTCTAACCGTCACCACCCTTATGATTCGAAACATCACATTCATGGAAACCGATGGCGGCACCGCCACGCCTGCAGCACCGGAGGAAACCATTCTCCGCACCCGCAGCGTAACCGTCTCGCCCGCCGAGGAATATCAGCTCCGCGATGGCAGCGTCCGCCCGATCTCCAACGAACTCGCCGCCGCCATCCTCAGCTTCAAGGGCCGCGCCCAGATCGGCAACAAGGGCGTGCTGGTCGATCGCAAGGACATCGGTGGCCGCTTCATCTATTTCCACGAAGACTCGGTCGTGTTGAACGATTTCTCATCCCGCGAGAAAAAACTCTTCTACGTCATCAACAGGCTCACCCCGGACATCCTCCATCTGCTCGACGAATCCGGCTCCTACATCGAAAGCCTGCCACTGCGCGAGCGTCCCGCCGTCCTGGACAACGAAGCGCAGGCCCGCGAGATCGCCCGGAACAAAACCATCATCGGCCGCGCCGCCAAGCGCCTGCAAGCCATCCACGCCGAGGATACACGCGAGGCCCTCGATACACTCGCCGCCAATTCACGCGAGATGCAGCGCGTCGTGCAGACTCTTCCCGCACCCTCTGCACAGCCCGTGCAACCAGCCCGCAGCATCCAGGGCGAAGCCGCCGCCGAGGGTTCACGCCGCATCAATGACTTCCGAGCCAACAAGGCATCATCCCTCGCCCTTGGCCGTGCCATCGCCATGAACCGCAGCACGCGTATTTCAGACGGCCACGATGGCGATGCCGAAGACTGGTCATCATCTCCATCCCGAATCCCGCATCAGCAAGAATCCAACACCCCAATCGAACAATGGTAACAGCAACAACAACTCCTCCCGAAGTCGAACCCATCACACCCGCGGACGTCGGTTCAAACCGCATGCCCGGCGCGAACGGGCGAAAGTTCCGCATCGCCGGTGATGTGGTCAACCGATCCGTCTCGGAACTTCCATCCGAGGAACGCCGCCTCATCTGGTGGCTATACCATCACTGTGTCCGCCATGACTTCAACAAGGACGAGCTTGGCAAGCTGCTCAAAAAACCCAACGGGAACGAGTTCTATTCGGGGGATTCCATCGTCCAGATGCTCAGCGGCGGCCGCATCCGCCGCGGGGAGAATATCCAACCGATGCTCACGGCGATCAAATCCCTGAAGGACATCGAGGAGGAACGCGAGTCCCTGGTGAAGTCCGGCTTCATCGAAACCCGCCTTTACAAGGAAATCGAGCGCCGCGTCAACCGCGCACGGGTCCGCCAGCGCATCCAGTTCGTGTTCGGGGAATCACAGATCGGCAAGACCGAGTCGCTGCTCGAATACAAGCGTCGCCACAACCATGGCCAGACACTTTTCATGGAATGCCCCACCGGCGGCCGGCTCGACAAGTTCCTTCAAGCCTTGGGCAAGGAACTCAACATCACCTATTTCGCAAACATCGCCCAACTCTCGGAGCGAATCATCGACGGCTTCGATTCCAACATGGTTTTGATCTGCGATGAAATGCACCGCTGCCTCAAGCGCGGTTCGGTCGCCGGCCTGGAAGTGTTCTCATTCCTCCGCGAACTCTGGAACCGCAAGAAGTGCGGCATCGTCGTCTGCATGACCGATGAGGGCAGGGACAACTTCCTGCACGGACCTCATTCCAAAGCCCTGCAGCAGCTCTGGAGACGCCGGATGCCGCCGCTCCAACTCCCGAGCGTGCCACCGCTCGATGACCTCGCGCTGTTCGCGGATGCCTATGGTCTGGAACCGGCCGGCGATGAACCGGTCACCATTTCGGTCACCGTGATCAACGACAAGGGCAAGCCAGAAAAAGTGACGCACACCGAAAAGCCCATCGACCTGCAAACCAGAGTAGTGAAGGCAGAAGGTCTCGGAGTCTGGATCTCCATTCTCCAGGACGCATCCGACATGGCCAAGGAACAACGCAAACTCATCACCTGGGGTGCCGTCATCAAAGCCGTCTGCCAAGCCCAGGCCGAGGCCGACATCTTCGTCTGATCCCATGAAAACCTCAGTCCAAATCCTCCGCGATCTGCGCACCGGGCAATCGACCATCGATCCACTCGCGCAGCGTCTCCGGCAGCCGCCATCCGTCATCCATGCCTTTTTGCAAGACCTCGAAGCCGACGGCCACGTCCAGTCATCGCCCATCGGCGATCCCGAGATCGGCCGCAAGCTCACCGTCTGGCGCATCACCGAAGCCGGTCTCATTTCCATCTCCTAAGCTCCAACCCCACAAAACCATGCCTGCCACAACCACCACCAAAGACCCCGTCCTCCAGGAACACACCCGCCTCGTCCGCACCGTCGAGAGCAACCTCAAGCTCAAGCTCGAAGACCGCGGCGAGATCAGCTTCCGCGCCGCCCTCCTCGCCCGCGCCGCGGAAGTCTTGCCCGCCATGAATCAAACGCTCGTCACGCGCCTCTACGAAGCCGTGTGCGGCGTCGAATTCCCCCACCCGGAAATCATCGAGTTCCGCAAAATCCTCCAACGCCAGATCGCCAGAAACATGGCCATCAAACCACTCCCAAAGGTGCCGGCAACGGCGTGAAAACTGTCGGCCCAAAACATCACCGGCGGACGCGGCCTGTCGACTACCGCTCATGACATCCGCCGGTGATTCCAACTCTCCAACCCCAACATTCCCATGACCACATCCCTCATCCTCCGCCCCAAGGAAAACCCGCCCATCCGCGTCCTCGAAGTGGACGGCCCGCGCCACAAGCACTCCATTCATCCAGATGACAGGGCCTACTACAGACTTCAAACCGACAATCAGCCCGTCATCGATCCAGTGTCCGATTATATCTCATACAATTTCGATCCCCGCCTCAACGAAGACTTTGGCGAGCCTTACTGGAAAATTTACCTCCATCACGATGGCCGCGTCGAAGTCCACGCCAACCGTCCGACCGAGCAGGAGATCATCGATGGTGACCTGTCCGGCGCGCTCTCATCAGTCATCAAGATTGTCTGGCCATGCCGGCCCATCCTACGCAACGCCTTGCGCCTCGCCCGCCGCCTCTGCAAGGCCGATCCCAACCAAGGCATCCAGGTCACCGAGCGCGACCTAGTCGGCATCGTCGTTATCGAATCCAACATTCCGGTTTACCTAAACCGCATCGCCGCCTGACCCATGCAAGACCAACTCGAAACCGTCCGCTGCCTGGTCATCCGCGAAACCGAAGCGGCCTTCCTCTTTGAGGATCGCGACGAACCGGGCCGCCAAGCCTGGTTTCCAAAGAGCCAAGTCTCATTCACTCGTCGCAACATCAAAACCGGCGAGGCCACAGCCGAAATCCCGCTCTGGCTCCTCACCGAGAAAGCATGGAACCAATGAGCAAGAAGCACATCATCAGATTGGGCCATCGCTACTATGCGGTGGACAGCGTCACCGCTGCCACTCAGGCAATCGCGCTTTTGAGCAAGCTCAAGCCCGTCAGGCTCAACCATGATGCCGATCGCACCGCCGATTGGTTCTATGAACCGGATGAAGATCGCAGCGAGCGCATCGAGCTGGAGTTGAATCAATCCTACCGCGAGGCCCGCAAGCCGAAGGCTGAAAAACCGCTCGCCCTGCCAGCCCCCAAGCGCGGCTCCATCCTCTGCATCTGCGAGAAATCCTACGTCGCGCCCAAACAGCACTGCCCCCACTGCGGCCGGCCATTCAGCGAGTCTCACAACCGCACCCACGCCAGCACCGCGAAACAATCCAACCTGCGACTCATTTGATCATGGCCAAAATCCAGCAATCCCACAAACGATTCAGCCTGATCCTGAAGATCGATTACGCGAATGTCCAACGATGCGTCAAAGGAACGATCAAGGCCAATAACCTCTTGAAGGCAACTCGGTCAGCAGTGGATCAGGTGTCCTATTGGTTGTCAGATGACACGCCAGACCATGGGCAACCACTCAAGGCATCCATCAGCATTCGCGTGTTGAAAGCGAAAACCGAGAAGCCCTGACCCATGCCATCAAGACCTCCCATCCGCTATCACGGCAGCAAGTGGAGAATTGCTCCATGGATCATCGGGCAATTCCCGGATCACAGTGCGTATGTTGAGGTCTTTGGTGGCGGCGCCGGTGTCTTGCTTCGCAAGGCTCGGTCGAAAGTGGAGGTTTACAATGACCTCGATGAGCAGGTGGTGAATTTCTTCTGCGTTTTGCGGAATCCCGATACGCGCGACGCGCTCATTCAGTCGATCGCGCTTTCCCCCTTTTCGCGACGTGAATTCAAATCGTCATACCAACCCAGCGACAACCCCATCGAGTCCGCGCGGCGCTTTGCCGTGCGCTGTTACATGGGCCACGGCACCTGCAGCATCGATCCTCGGGACTCCAATGGGTTCCGTTCCTGCGACATCCGTGCCGGAAAATCCTACGCCCGCGAGTGGGCTGGAATTCCAAATGCGATCGCCGATACGGCTGAGCGTTTTGTCGGTGTGACCATCGAGTGCTTGGACTTCCGCAAGCTGATCCCGAAATTCGATGATCCTGACACGCTTTTCTATGTGGATCCTCCATACCCGATGGCCACTCGCTCTGCAGGAGGAAAAGGCTACGTCCACGAACTCACTGATCACTGCCACCGCCAGCTTGCATGGCTTCTGCAGGGTGCCCGCGGCAAGGTCGCTGTCTCCGGTTATCGCTGCGATCTTCTCGACGGTCTTTATGCCGAATGGAACCGCAGCGAAAAGGCGACCACTGCAAATGGCCAGGTTGGTGCCGTGAAGCGAATCGAAGTCCTCTGGAAAAACTTCTGAGCCATGCCTGTCGATTGGAAAAGATACCCTGCCAACTGGCGTCGCGTGGTTCGCGGCATTCGCCGGCGTTCACGCGGTTTCTGTGAATGGTGCAACGCCGAGAATTATGCTCCGCACCCTATCACCGGCAGCAAGGTCATCCTAACCACCGCGCACCTGGGCGAGCCGTTTGCTATGAATGCGGACAAGCACGACAAGCACGACATCCGGGCCGAGAATCTCGCCCACCTCTGCCAGCGCTGCCACCTCCGCCATGACATCAAAGAGCACGTCGAGAATGCCCGCCGCAACCGCGAGGCGAAGCGACTTTTAATCGAACCAACCCTTTTCCCGATCTGATCATGCGCAACATCAGCTTCAGTCTCACCGAGCGCCAGTTCCTGGACGGCACCAAGGATGTCACCCGCCGGCTTGGCTGGCTCAATCTCAAGCCCGGCGACCGCCTGATGGCGTGCCGAAAATGCATGGGCCTCAAGCCCGGCGAGCAGATCGTCCGCCTCGGCGAGATCGAAGTCGTTCGCGTCCGCCGCGAGCCGCTCAACCGCATGGCTCGCTTCTCCGAGATCGCCAACAAGGAGATCGGCTACGGCGCGACAGAAGCCATCCGTGAAGGCTTCCCAGACATGTCCGGCGATGAGTTCGTCACCATGTTTCGCCGCCACATGAAGGTCCGCGATCCGCGCCAGATCATCACCCGCATCGAATTCAAGCGCGTCCCCTCATGAGCGATTCCAAAGCGAAACTTGAAGCCACCGTAGAGCGCCTCCGCCGCCAGGTCGCTGATGCCGAGGCAAACCTCGGCACACTTCGCTCTCGCCTGGCCAAGGCCGAAGCAAAGCTCGACGGCCTACCCGCGCCAGAGACCGGTCTCGATCTCCTTTGGAAAGCCGCCCTTCCAACCGCGCGCACTCGGTCATCAAAACACCAGTGCCGCATCGAGTGGAACCGCATCCCCAAGCACGAGCGTCCCACCGTCCAGGTCGCAGTCGATGCCCTCTACAAGTGGAACCGTTGCCCCGAGTGGAAAAAGGACGGCAACGCCTACGTCCCCGGCCTCCATCGCTGGATCAAAGCCCGCCAATGGGAAAATGTCCCCGAGTCGGATCGGCACGATCCGCTCGCCCGTTACCGGCCCCTTCCCAAGCCACTGCCCCCACCACCAGGCGAAGCCGCCACCCCCGAGGAAATCGCCGAGATCATCGGCAGCCTCAAACCCAAACGTCCCTGAGCCATGAAACCAGCCGCCAAAACCAACCGCCCATCCGCCGCCAAACCAGCCCGGAAGAAAGCCGCAGGCAGTCCACGCGGCAGCATGACATCACAGGAGATCAGGCCCCTCATCATGGCCGCCCGTCGGGCCTACGACTGCCAATCCCAAGCCGGCCTGGTTGACGACGACTTCAACACCTGGCGTCACGACCAGGTCATGGCCATCTGTGGCAAGCCTGGCCTCACCGCCTGCCATCATGGCGACTACCGGCCACTGATGGCCCATTTCAAAACCCTCTCCGGCGACGATGCCGGCGCATTCCGCGACCTCATGCGCACCGGTCCTTCAAGCGACCATTCAGCCCCAGGAGACACCCACGAAAGCCGTCGGCAAATCGCCAACCATATCGCCCAGGCAATCTCCGCTCACCTGAAAGCCGGCGGCAAAATTGGTGTCGGTTACCTCATCTACGTCACCCGGCAGAAAACCCGTCGCCCTGACCTCAGCCTTGGCCAAGACTGGCAAGCCGGCCTCGCCGACCGCTGCACCGTCACTCAGCTCGAACAGATCCGGAACACCATCATCAACCGCATCGCCGCCGCCGAAGGCCGTGGCGACACCTCGACCAGGAACAAGAGCCAGCGGCAAAAACCAGCCCGCGATTTTTGATCTGCAGATATCCCGCACTCACCTTGCACACCTAATGCAGCCCAAATTCCAGATCCGGATTTTTTCTCAAACCGGTGTCCAATCGGCTAATTCTGGCCGGTTTTTCTCAGACTGCCAAGTTGGCCAGTCCACCGCCCAAAACCCCCTGATTTTCGGGCAATTTCGGCCCTAACCGGGGTTTTTCGGGATTTCTCATATCCCATGTCCCTCTCATTCAAGTCGGCGAGTTGGGCGACGGCGGCTCTCTTTACGGGTCGCAATC
>CBFGOB010000146.1:0-6876 GCA_965650215.1 uncultured bacterium
CTCGCCAGCGGCCACCTCAAGCAGGCGGAATTCGACCACATCCACAGCGACCTCGACGAACAGGAGGCCGAACGCGCGGACCACGCCCAGGAAAAAGTCTCGTGGTTCAAGCTCCTCACCTTCCGCCAGACCTGGGCTTTCTTCTTCGGCAAGTTCTGCACCGACCCGATCTGGTGGTTCTACATGTTCTGGCTCCCCGCCTTCCTGTCGGGTGAAAACGCCCGCAAATCTGAAGCCTTCCTCGCGGCCAACCCCGGCCACCAGGGCGAGATCCCCGGCATCATCAGCTGGCCCTTCGCGATCGCCGTCATCTACACGGTCTCGACCTTCGGCTCGATCTTCGGCGGTTGGCTTCCCAAGAAATTCATCGACGGCGGCATGGATGCCAACAAGGCCCGCAAGCTCTCGATGTTCATCTTCGCCCTGTTCCCGCTCAGCGTGCTCTTCGCCTCGCGACTCGGTGAAATCAACACCTGGCTCGCCGTCGCCACGATCTCGATCGCCTGCGCCGCCCACGCCGCCTGGTCCGCCAACATCTTCACCACCGTCTCCGACATGTTCCCGAAAAAGGCCGTGGCTTCCGTCACCGGCATCGGCGGCATGGCCGGCGCCGCCGGCGGCCTCCTGATCGCCTTCGCCGCCGGCCTCCTGCTCGCCCACTACACCGAACTCAACAAGCTCGAGGTCGGCTACGGCATCCTCTTCGTGATCTGCGGTTCCGCCTACCTCGCCGCCTGGGTGATCATGCACCTGCTCGTGCCGAAGTTCCGCAAGATCGTGCTCTGATCCATCCTGCCAGCGGCGGTCCGACTTGTCCTTCCGAAGCTCCCAGAGCCAGGGAGGATGACCGTCGCTGGATTTCCCGTCGTGTTAGCAGCGGTCTGACTTGCCCATCCGCCGGTATTCCATTGGCGTCATGCGGTAGCGCTTGCGGAAGTTGGTGGCGAAATACTGGCTCGAATTGAATCCGACACGCAAACCGATCCTCGTGATGGAGGACTCGGGCTCTTCACGCAACGCGCGTGCCGCATGCTCGAGCCGGCACTGGTTCAGATAAGCCATCGGGCCATTGTTGACGATCTCGCGGCAATATTTCGTCATCGAGGTGATGCCCATCCCGCAATGACCGGCCATGCCGGCCAATGTCCACGGCTCGGCGCTGCTGGCAGGGTTGCGTGAAAGATCGTTGAGAAAAAGCTCCACCGTCCGGCGGCGGCTTTCCAATGCCAGCTCATCATCACCTTGCTGCTCGGCGAGCACCTCGAGCAACTCCACCATCAAACGGTTCACCGCCACCGCCAAGCGCGAGGCGACCCGCCCCACCGGCCAGTCCATGACACAGTCGCCGATCTGCCTGAACACCTCGCGAATCCGCGGATTGCCCATCCACACCGATTGATCGCCATGACGCAGCTTCCGCGTGAGTTCCGCGAGGTCGTCCGGCGCAAGCACGATCCATGAAGGCCACTTCCAATCCTGGTTCGGCCGCCTCACCTGCACATCAAGGATCAGCCAGAACAATCGACCGCGACCGATGTGAGGGTCCCCCAAACGATGCAGCTGCCAGGGACGGGTGATCGTGAGGTGATCGGCCTTCAAGCGATGAACGCGGCCATCGACCTCGAATGCGGTGCTGCCGGTTTCCAGAAAAACGACCTCCAGCCCTTCGTTGCGATGCGGATCCAAACCCCAATCCTGACTGCCTCGGCAATTCCAGAACCCGACGCTCGAAAGCCCGGGCAACATGTTCGAATGGATTCGCTTTCCGGGATAGTACCCCTTCGAGAGCGCGTGCAACTCGATTTTCCCCTCGCTCAGCGCCTTCAACTGTGGCTTGCAAGTGTCGATTTCAAAGCGGTTCGGCCCACTTTGGTAAATCGGCGGCGGATAAGAGCCTTTCACGCGATGTTCAATATCCTTCGCCGAAGGATTGTGCAAGACCAGTCCGGATTTCCCTGTCATGGATCAGATGGAACCGGAAACCCATTTCATGAACATCAGCCTCCTCGATTGGACCATCGTGATTGTGTATCTCGCGGGAGTTGTCGGCCTCGGGTGTTGGGCTGGCATGAATGCCAGGAAAAAAGGCCAGAAGCAAGGGGAGTCGGTCGCCGGGGACTACTTCATGGCCGCTCACACCCTCAAGTGGCCGGTCATCGGCCTGGCGCTGTTTGCCACCAACATTTCCTGCGTCCATCTCGTCAGCCTCGCGCAGTCGGGTTACGACACCGGACTGCTCAACGGCAACTTCGAGTGGATGGCGGCCTTCACCCTGATCCTTCTCGGCTTTTTCTTCGCGCCGTTCTATCTGAAATCGAAGGTCGCCACCCTGCCGGACTTCCTTGAAAAACGCTACTGCCGCGAGTGCCGTGACTTGCTGGCGGTCGTCTCCATCGTTGCCGCGATCATTTTCCACATCGCCTTTCCGCTCGCAACCGGCTGGCTGATCCTGCACGACATCTTCGGCATTGAGAAGTGGACCTGCATCCTCCTGATGTGCGTTCTCACCGGCATCTACACCGTGGCCGGCGGACTCGCCGCCGTGGCGATCACCGAAACCATCCAAACGGTCATCCTTCTGCTCGGAGCCTTTGTGATCACCTGCTTCGCCTGGCAGAAAACCGGCGGCTGGGAGGGCATGACCGCGACGCTCGACACCGCCAACGCCGCTGCCCAGGGCCTCGCCGATGGCAAGTTGATGAGCATGCTCCGCCCGCACGGCGACGACAGCGGCATGCCCTGGTATTCCATCCTGCTCGGCTACCCGGTGCTGGGCATCTGGTACTGGTGCGCGGATCAAACCATCGTCCAGCGCGTGCTCGGTGCAAAAACCGAGAACGACGCCCGCGTCGGCTCGATCTTCTGCGGCCTCATCAAGATCCTCCCGGTTTTCATCTTCATCGTCCCCGGCCTGATGCTCTACACCGCGGTCAAACAAGGAAACCTCGAAGGCGTCACCCAGGTCCGGGTCGTGCAAAGCGTCGGCAGCGAAAAGATCATCGCCATCACCGGCGACCACGGCGGCACGACCATCGGCCCGATCCGGCTCAAGCCGGGCGAAACCCTCGACCTGTCCCGACTCGCGATCCAAGCCCGCGGCCAGGACCCCTCGCTGATCATCGGTCCCGGCGTGCCGGTCAAAACCGTGCAAGGCGACGCCGGCGAACACGTCGCCATGCCCGAGGGCATCCGGGTCTATCAGTCGAAGGAAGTGTACGCGATCATGATCAAAAAACTGCTTCCCGTCGGCGTGCTCGGCCTGCTCGCAGCAGCGCTGATGGCCGCACTGATGGGCAACCTGTCGAGCGCCTCCAACTCAATCGCCACCATGGTCAGTTACGACATCGTCAAACGCTTCCGGCCCGCCACCAGCGACAGGCAACTCGTGCTCATCGGCCGCGTGGCGACGCTCTCATCGATCGCTCTCGGCATCGGCCTGGTGCCGCTGCTCGACCGCAAGGCGAGCATCTTCAACGCGCTCAACGAAATCATCGCCCACATGGCCCCACCCATCACCTGCGTCTTTCTGCTGGGAATCTTCTGGCCTGCGGCCTCCGCCCGCGGCGCGAAGTGGACGATGTGGCTGGGTTCAGTGATGGGAGTGGCGATTTACGCGATCAAGGCCCTCCACGAGGGCTTCCCGGATGCCTTTGCCTGGGTGCCAGGCTTCTTCACCGCCACACCGTTCATGATGATGGCATTCTACATGTTCGCCGCCTGCCTCGTGCTCCAGATCGCCATGACCCTGCTGCAACCGAAACTCGCCGGCGAGGATGCGCAGGCCCTTTACTGGCCGCATCCTCTCGATGCCCTCAAAGCCCCCGGCTGGCCGGGGATCCTGAACTACAAGGTGCTCGCAGGGATTGTCATCGCCGCCATGACCGCCCTCTACATCGCATTCCATTGATCCGCTCACGCCGTCATGAAAAACCCGCTGCTTTGCACCGCTGTTGCCGCGCTCGTCATGGGCTGCGCCCCCACCCGGGTCGAACGCCATGCCTGGGTCACCGGACTCAAGCCCGAGAAGGCCGAGACCTACCGGGAACTGCACGCCGCACCCTGGCCGGAAGTGAACGCGACGCTCAAGCGTTGCCACATTCGCAATTTCTCGATCTACGAACGCGAAATCGCGGGCAAAACCTATCTCTTTGCCTACCTCGAATACACCGGCACAAACTTCGATGCCGACATGGCCAAAATGGCGGAATGCCCGCACACCCGCCGCTGGTGGAAGGAAACCGACCCCTGCCAATCCCCCCTCCCCGATGCGCTCAAGGCCGGCAGGATCTGGTCGAATGCCAAGGAAATCTATCACCTCGATTGAAACCGACGCCATGATACTCAAGGACCAAGTCATCTTCCTCACCGGCGGATCCACCGGGATCGGCCTCGACTGCGCCAAGGCCTACGCCGCCGAGGGCGCCAAAGTCGCGCTGGTGGCCCGCAACGGCGAACTCGCCGCCCAAGCCGCCGCTGAACTCGGACCAGACCACCTCGGCTTTGCCTGCGATGTGTCGAACGATGCCGATGTGAAATCCGCCATCGACCGGGTGCTCGCCCGCTACGGGAAAATCGACGCGATTCACAACAACGCGGGCATCGCCACCCCCAGCAAGCCGCTGCATGAAACGACGGACGAGGAATGGGATGCCCTGTTCAACATCAATTTGAAAAGCGTGCTCCACACCACGCGCCACGGGATTGAGGCTTTGCGCACGTCCAAGGGCTGCATCCTCAACACCTCGTCGCTGGTCGGAGTGATCGGCCAGCATATCCATGCCGCCTACACCGCCAGCAAGGGCGGCATGAACACGCTCACCAAATCCATGGCCCTCGACTATGCCAAGGATGGCATCCGCGTGAATGCCGTCTGCCCGGCCGGCACCTGGACGCCCATGCTCCACAAGTGGGCCGGGGAACAACCGGATCCCGCTGCCATTGCCAAATACCTCGATGACATCCACCCGCTCGGCTATTGTCCGGATGGCGACGTCATCGCCGACGCCTGCGTATTCCTGATTTCCAGCAAGTCCCGCTTCATCACCGGTCACATCATGCATGTCTCCGGCGGCGCGGAAATCGGCTACCGCCGCTCGGATGCATGATCCACGCCCGTCCCATGAACTCAGGCGAACGAATTCTCTCCAGCATCCGTCACCAGCAACCCGACCGCGCGATGATGGTGGTCACCGGCTGCCATCCGTTCAGGTCGGGAATGTTTCCGCGGCACATGGACCGTTTCCTTCAACACCATCCACAACATCCAGCCCGATGTGCCGCCGGAGAACACCGAAGCCATGTTTGATGCGGTCGAGCCACGCAACCCCGCAGGTTCATCAGCCAGACAATCCCTAGTTCAAATGCAACAAACAACCAGACGACTCCGAAAATCCAACATCATGAAATCAAAACTGCCAATCCTGGCCTTGACCTTCCTGACATCGCTCGCCATCCCGTCACAGGGCGCCGAACCCGCCGCCAGCGCGCCAGTGGCCACGCCACCCAGCGACGCCGCCATCGCCAATTGGCGCGCCCAGCGCTTCGGCATGTTCATCCACTGGGGACCCGTCAGCCTGACCGGAAAGGAAATCGGCTGGTCGCGCGGCAAGGAAACACCGGTCGAAACCTACGACAATCTCTACAAGGAATTCAATCCGACGAAGTTCAACGCCGACGAATGGGTCGCCATCGCGAAGGCGGCGGGGATGAGATACATCGTCCTCACCACCAAGCACCACGACGGTTTCTGCCTCTGGGATACCAAGCAGACCGACTACAACATCATGAACACGCCGTTCAAACGCGACGTGGTCAGGGAACTCGCGGAAGCCTGCAAAAAGGGCGGCATCGCATTCGGAACCTACTACTCGACCTGCGACTGGCATCACCCCGCATTCCCGCTTGGCTCACCCGGCGGGAAATCCCGCAAACCCAATCCGGACCTCAAGGCCTATGACGCCTATCTCCAGGCCCAAGTCACCGAACTCGTCAAAAACTACGGACCGCTCTTCACCATGTGGTTCGACGTTCCCCAGTCCTACGATGAAACCTATGGCATTCCCATGGTCAATATGCTCCGCAGGCTCCAACCGGACCTCATGATCAACAATCGCGCCTACTCGATTGGCGGTAAAGACAGCGGAATGAGCCACCAACTCGCCGTTGGCGATTACTACACACCGGAACAGAAAATCGGCGGTTTCAACATGGACCATCCGTGGGAAACCTGCATGACGATCTGCCAGCAATGGGCATGGAAGCCTGACGATAAAATGAAGTCGCTGGAAGAATGCATCCACACGCTGATCCGCACCAATGGCGGTGATGGCAACCTGCTCTTCAATGTCGGCCCTCAACCTGATGGACTCATCGAAGCCCGCCAGGTCGGGCGGCTCAAGGAAATGGGAGCCTGGCTCGCGAAACATGGCGATGCCGTCTATGGCACCCGCGGTGGCCCGTGGAAACCCTCGCCCCAGATCCTCAGCACCCGCAAGGCCGACAAGATCTATCTGCACCTGCTCAAGAAAAGCACCGGCCCCGTCACGCTGACCGCGCTTCCGGTTGCGATCCAATCCGCGAAACTGCTCAACGGTGCCACCATCCCGACGCAAACCAAGGACGGCGTCCTGAGCCTGGAGATCCCGGATGGCGCATGGGATCCCATCGACACCATCGTCGAACTGACCATCAGCGGCAACGCGATGGACATCGCTCCCATCGAGCCCCTGAAAATACCATGATCACCCGCATCTCGACCCGCGACGCGCGCTATCCGATCGGCTCCGGCCACGGCAGTGATGCCATTCACAAGGACCCGGTCTATTCCTATGCGGTCACGCTGCTCACCGACAACAAGGGCCGCAGCGGCTCCGGCCT
>CBFGOB010000147.1:0-6854 GCA_965650215.1 uncultured bacterium
CGGAATGCGCTCGCTGCCCAGGGGCACGAAAGCGCGGTCGATCTGCTGCGCGAAGCCGAAAAACGCTACGCCGGTATCCCCGAAGTCGCTGCGGTCAAAGGTTGGCTCGACATCCTCGATCCGCCGCCACCGCCGCAGGCACCGCCGGCTGGTGCGATCACCGCGCCGGGAGCTCCCAGGGAGCGCTGAATGAGTTCCGAAACGCAAGTTCATGACATACGCATTTTTGTTGGAGTCGGTTTGGCATCCTCCGCTGTGGTTCGCGGAGGAATCGCTGGCGGCTCTGCCGCCGGAGTTGGAGTTGCAGGCCTTGTGGTTTTCCGGCGCCCTGGGCCGCGACTTTCGCACCCAGCGCGGCGAGGTCGTGCGCATCGTTCAGTTCGGTGAATGGAACCGCAGTGCGGGGCCGGATTTCAGCCAGGTGGCGGTGGAGATCGATGGCCGGCTGCATGCCGGTGCCTTGGAGCTCGATCCCCAGCCGTGTTGTTGGAATTCGCACGGGCATGCCGGCAATTCGGCCTTCGACAATGTGGTCCTGCATGTGGTGTTCCAGGCGGGGACGCATCCCGAGCCCGTCTTCACCGCCTCGGGCCGTGAAGTGCCGCAGGTGCTGATTTCGGATGCCCAGCTCGCCGATGCCCTCAACCGTCCGCTGCGCGAGGTGGCGATCGCCCATCCAGGACGTTGCCTGTTCCCGCTCAAGCGGATGCCGAATGCCGCGGTCGAGCGGCTGCTGCGCGAGGCCGCCCAACATCGTGCGGGGCTCAAGGCGATCCGTTGGTTGCGTGTCGAAGAGGCGCACGGGAGAAACCAGGCCCTGTTCCATGCCACCGCCGAGACCCTGGGTTACCGCGGCAACCAGCTGGCGATGAAGCTGCTGGCCCAGCGCGCGCCCTTGTCGCTGCTGCAGGGCGACAAGGATGGGTTCGAGGCCCTGCTGTTCGGGGTCGCCGGATTTCTGAATCCTTATCTCCACGAATTGGCGCGGCCGGATGCACAGGATTACCTCCGGCAATTGTGGGATCACTGGTGGGAGCGGCGCTCGGCGCATGAGCTCCCGCCTGAGCGCGCGATCATCTGGAAGACTGGCAACCAACGCCCGGCGAACCATCCCCACCGGCGGGTCGGGACATTGGCCGCCCTGGTGCCATTATGGTCCTCGTATCGCAAGCTCGCGCTTGCGGACCCGTTCCAGCCCAAGCCGCTCATCGATTTCCTCCAGGCCCTGGAGCATCCTTTCTGGTCGCACCGCCATACCCTCGGGTCGGCGGCGAGTGAGGGGAGGGTGGCCCTGTTCGGACGCGCCCAAGCGATGGAGCTGATCGCCAACCACCTTGCGCCGCTCGCAATCCACGAGGGCCGGATGGGCTTGCGCGAATACCAGAAGCTGAGGCACTCGGCGGCCAATGAGAAGGTCAAGCGCTGCGGGCTGCGCCTCTTCGGTTCCGAGAAGGATGCCGGACCATGGACCCGGCGCGTCTATCACCAGCAGGCCCTGATCCAGGTGTATCAGGATTTTTGTCTGGAGGATTTCTCCGGTTGCCAGGATTGCCCTTTTCCCGAACAATTGCAGCAATGGCGATGACGATCATCTTGAACGGCCAACCGCATGCCCTTGAGGGCGAAACCAGCATCCGCCAGCTGCTTGCCAGCTTGGGCATGGAGGCGCGGCCGGTGGTGGTCGAACTCGACGAGCGGGCCCTGTTCCCGCGCGACTACGACCACACCTTGCTGGTGGATGGGTCACGGGTGGAAATCGTCGCATTGGCCGCTGGTGGTTGATTCCGCCGGGGTCCGCACAATTTCCACTTTCCGGGGCATTTTTCCCTTGCCCAAGGGGGCTCCGGTTTCCATTGTCCGCCCCGTCCTTAGGACCCATTCCGGTGTAGCTCAGCGGCAGAGCGGGTGACTGTTAATCACTAGGTCGTTGGTTCGATCCCAACCGCCGGAGCCATTTTCGGCAGATTTCCATGCTGTGGCAGTTTGTGTCAGTGAGTGCACAAACACCTCATGTTCAAAGGGTTCGGTTGGTATTTCGATTCCGGCCTGTGTGTCAGCTTGTGGCGCCGGATGTCCCTCAGATGCCCGCAACGCCTCCATGGTGGTCCCCCGCGCGGCACCTTGCTGTCCGACAGGCGGGCCTTGAAGCTTTCGAGCAGCGGGTGAAGCACGATCCGGCGGCCCTGTTCGTCGATGAAGGGGATGCCGGCGGCTTCCAAATCCTCTTGCAGTGCATCGTTGCCCTTGAACCTGTGGATTGCCGTGTAGGATTACAACCACCATTGCATTCACGAGGCACCCGGTTGTGCATTTGTGTCTGTCTGTCCTTTGGGATGCCCCACCGAATAATCTTTTTGCCCGTGGTGGATTTTAGCTTGTGGGGTAGGGGACGATTGCGGAGCGTGCGAGGATCCTCCCTGATAAAAGAAAAGCCGCTTTTTCGTAGTCCCTGCAATGCTTTCCCTTTTTCGTTTCCGCTCCATCCCTTTTCTCTTCGCCGGGCTACTCACCGTTGCCTGTGTTTCTGCGCAAAACCAGGCCGGCCAGGAAATCCCGTACCCCGGGGATGCCTTCGCCAAGCTGGACACCTTCGAGGCGGTGAACCTGGAGGAAGCCGACAAGAAATTCGCGGCGGGCGACACCAAGGGGGCCTATGCTGCCTACAAGGCGTTTTCCTTCGAGTTTCCCAAAAGCAAGGCGCTGGCCTATGTGCAACTCCGGTTGGGCCGTTGTTTGCAGAAACTCGACAAGCGCAACGCCGCGATCAAGGCCTACCAGGATGTGGTGGACTACTTTCCGGACGACGTCCGCCATGCCGCAGCCGCGCTTTATTACATCGGCGAGTGCCATGGACTGAACGGCGACGAGGCGAAGAAGGCGTCCACGTGGGCGCAACTCGTCAAGGACGATGGCTACGTCACCCAGGCCAACTCCGGCACGGCGCTCGCCTACCTCGGGGCCGAGATGCTCAAGCTCGGTAAGTTTGCCGAGGCCGCCGAATACCAATGGCGCACGGCCGTGGCCTTCCAGAAATCCAATCCATCCGCCGCTGCCGTGGCGCGCAAGGCGGTCATCGAGCATTTCGCCGTCCGTTCGCCGGATCACGACAAGCTCAAGGAGTTCTACGTCGCCGCCAGCGGCTTCGATGGTTCGGGCCGCAACACCGACAAGCCTGAAGAGGACGGCCGCTATTGGTCCACCGTCCTGGATACGGCCCTTTCGCCCAAGGAAGCTCCGGCGCGCGAGAAAGCCTGTGCGTATTGGACTGCGAAAATGGGCGACCGTTTTGTGGACAACGACAACCTGCGCAAGCAGTGGTTTGATGCCCAGCTCGCGCATGAAAAAAGCGTGGAAGGCTGGGTGGCGCGCCTCGAGAAACAATACGCCTCCAAACCGGCTTCCCTCGATCGCGTGCTGCAATGGTGTTCCTACTACAGGGCCGATCCGAAGCGCCGTTCGGCGTTTTTCTCCAGCCATGCCAAGGACATGCTCGCATCCATGAAGCCCGATGCGCTCATGGACCTGGTTGGCAGAATGCGCCACTGGAATCTCGACATGGGAGAGGAGGCCCGCACGGTCCTGCGTTCCATCAAGCTCGCCGACCTCGATGATGCCGGGCTGGTCCGCTACGCCAACCTCGCGGCATACGATCAATCCGAAGACGAGGTTCTCGGGATCCTGAGCAGGGTGAAGGACAAGCTGCTGGCCACCAAGGCACGCTTCGATTACTTCCTGAGCAAAAGCCATCGGAACCGGCCCATGATGGAAAAGGCCCTCGCCGAAATCCCCGAGCTGATGAAGTCGCCGAAATACGCCGATGGTCTGGTGTGGACGAAGGCGAACCTCCTGCAAGGGGTAGGCCGTCACGAAGAGGCGATCAAGGCATACCGCGAAGCCAACCGCCAGCCGGATTCCACCTGGGAAATCTCGAACTGCCTGGTGGCCCTCAAGCAGTATGACCAGGCGGTGAAAACCGTGTCCGAGCTCGAAGCCATCGGCGGGGCCACGGCGTCGCAAGCCAGCCTGCGCGTTGCGGACATCTTCCGGATTTCCGGTGACAAGGGTCGCGAAGTCACCCAACTACGCACCGTGCTGAAGCGCTATCCGAAAAGCCCGCAGTCGAGCGAGGCACACAACCGGCTGGAAAGCTATGGCGTCAAGCTCACCGGCGGTGAAGCCGAGGCCCAGGATTGATTTCACATGCCAGGAAAGAAGAGTTCGCCCATTTCTGTAAGCTGCATTTTGGATCGCCCGCCATCCCCTCCATTTCCCACCATCTCCCGATTTTCCCATACCATGACCCATCGTAAAAACCCACTCACCCGGATGGCCGGGGGCCTCATGCTGGCCTTCCTGTTGGCCGCCGGTACCACACCTGCCCAAGAGGAAGGCGAGGCAGCGGCCTCTGCGCGACCGCGCGCCGCCTCGGATGTCGATCCCCAGGCACGGCAGCTCTTTGACAAGGCCGTCGAGTTGATGGAATACAAACAATACGAGCGCGGACTCGCCATGCTCAATACCGTGGTGCGCGACTACCAAGGCACGATCATGGCCCACAAGGCGCACATGGCGATGGGCAAGCACCACCTCGAGCAACGCGCCACTTCCGAGGCGCTCAGTCACTTCATGTTGCTCACCCGAGTGCTCGCCCCGGTTCCCGGTGAAAAGCAGACGGACGAAATGCGGGACCTCTACAACGAATCGCTGTTCCAGGCGGGATTCGCCCAATACCAGGCCGGTCAATACTCCGCAGGCTTCCCGCTCTTCCGCCGCCTGACCGAGGTGGCCGGGAAAACGAAATGGGCCAACCAGGCCTATTTCTACATCGGCATGAGCCACTACCGCATGGGCAACTGGAACAAGGCGATCGATTCACTATCGCTTGTCGGCACCGAGGTGGAAGGGGCCGAAGGCGATGACCTCGGACGCATCGAGATCGGCCAGCGCTTCTATGCGAAGATCGCTGATGCCGACATCCCGGTCATGCGCAAGCTCGGGCAGGAAGTCCAGGCGCAGGTCAAGGTGAGCAGCGGCGACACCGAGGTGATTACCGGCGCACCCGTGCCCGGCAAAGCCGAGGAAATGCTCGCCTCCGCACCCACCGCCCTCGGCACGGCCAAACCCAACGACGGCGTGCTCCAAATGGTCGGTGGCGACACGCTCGAAGTCACGTATCTGGACGATAGCACGCTCGATGGCAAAAAGGGCGTGCCCCGCACCGGCAAAGTGCGCGCCGTCAGCACCGGCACCGTCGGGTTTTACCTGGGAGACAACGCCACGCCTGCCTACATCGCCTACCCGGGACAACCGCAGGTCGTCATCCTCCGCGATGCCGACCTCGACACTACGCCCGGTGCGGAAACCATCACCCTTGTCGTCAAATCGTTTTACAAGGTCGAGGAGGATGTGAAATCCGAGGAAGGCGACGCACTCGACATCTTCGCCCTCGACGAAAACGAGGAGGACAAGTGGACCGAGCGTGACAGCGTCACCATCACCCTGACCGAAAGCGGAGAGGGGAGTGAAATCCGCACCGGGTTGTTCATTGGCAAAGTCCAGCTCTCGCCGTTTGCCGAAGGCACGGTCATCGACAAGGCCGATTCCACCCTCCACACCGCCGAGCTCGACGAACTCTCGGTTTCCTATACCGACAAGGTCCATCTTTACGGCGATGAGGAACGCACCAGCGAAACGCGCATCAAGGTGTCCGGTTCGGTCAACTCGGGTGTGACCGCGGACCAATACGTCGTGTTCGAAGAGCTTCTCAAGGCCCGCAAGGGCGCGGTCGAAGCCGAGGCCCTGGTTGGTCTCGGCGCGATCTACAAGGACATGGGCCTCGACCAACGCGCCGGCCAGCGTGCCGGGGAAGCGCTCGACAAGGTGGATCCTGTCATCATGAACCGCGAGAAACTGCCCGGCGATCTGGTCGAGCAGGCATTCAAGCTGAAGTGGGAAAGCGAATTGCTGAAAAACGACTTCCAGGGAGCCACCGCCACCTGCCTCGCCTTCAACCGGCTGTATCCGGAATCCGTGCTGGCCGACCAGGCACTCATGACACTCGGCCGCAGCCTCACCGACCGCGGTGAATTCAAGCAGGCGGTCGACGTGTATGGACGCGTCCTGCAACTCGAAAACCCGATCTCCGCCGCCGAAGCGCAGTTCAGGATCGGTGAGACCTTGCAGAAGGAGGCCGAGCAAATTGCTGCCGCCGAGCAGGAACACAACAGCAAGTGGAGCGCGCAGGGACTCAGCAAGGCCACCGCCCTGCAAAACCGCATGAGCCCGGCGATCAACGCCTACACCAAGACCTATCAGACCTATCCGGAAAGCTCGTTTGCCGCCGAGGCTCTGGGTCGGGTGGTCCGCCACTACGTGGAAACCGAGAGCTTCGCCCAGGCCGCCGACCTGCTGGAAAGCACCTTCTCGGATTACCCGGATGCCGCGTTCCTCGATGAAATGCTTCTGCTCTGGGCCAACGTCGCGTTCCGCATGGGCGACAACGAATTGGCCAAGGCAAAACTGCAGCAACTCGTTTTCGACTACCCGTCGAGCCAATATGTCGCCGAAGCGCGCAAGAAACTCTCCGGCCTGGGCGGCGGCGAGAAGGAATCCGCGGAATGACCAAGCGCCACCCCACCATGATCCGGATGCCCCGACACGCCGCCATACTCTCCAGCGCATTCGCCTCGCTGTTCGCCTGCGCCTTCGCCGCACCTGCATCCTTCCAGGAGCAGCGCGGCGCGGTGGCCGCCGCCATCGAATCGCAGCCCGAGTCCGCCATCCGCGACCTCCTCAAGGCAGGCATCGCCGAGAACCTTCCGGCTCCTGCCGCAGCCCTTGCCGGTGAATGGATG
>CBFGOB010000148.1:0-6812 GCA_965650215.1 uncultured bacterium
CCCCGGAAGAGGCACAGAAATTGGCGCCTTCGCTGGCGCAGACCATCCATCCATCCGCATCGGTGGTCCGCGCCATCGCGGCTGGCGGCAGGGATTACGACAAGGTGATGGCCGCATTCCTCGGGTCCGAGGTCTGGCGTCTCGGACCGCAGGAGTTGACCCGCGTCTGGCCGGACAACCTTTGGAAATACTGCGGATCACCAGGTGGGGCGGCCAAGCGCGAAGAATGGATTGGAAAGACTCTGGCCGTGGCTGCGTCTTTTGCCGCCGGCGATGTGAAAAAGGAAGACCCTGCGGACAAACGCATCGCGGCGTTCCGGAACCTGTGGGCGGATTACAAGTCGCCCCAGCCGAAAATTCCGGCTGCGCGCGCTCGCGCGCTGGCGGTTTTGAAACGCACTCCCGAAGTGGTCCCTGAGCTTCTCAAGGATACGCATCCTGACGCCCATAGATTGGTGCGCGAAGGGCTCGACTCCGGCATCCTGGATGCCAAAGCGCCTGCGGAGCGTGATGAGCGGGTCCGTGGTATCTCCTCGTTCGTTTATTTGCCATGGCTGAACAGGATGGCTCAAGCCACATACGGTGGAATGGACAGGCTCAAGAATGACAAAGAACGATACAAGCCGCATTCGCTTGAGCCGGTGCTGCGCACCGCCGTGTCAGAGCGATTGGCACAGGGGAAAATCGAGCCCTGGCTTGCGATGGCCTGGATCAACGCGCAGTTCCCCGGGAACAATGCCGAGCAGGGCAAACTGATGCAGGATTTGTTGAAGTCGCCAGCGTGGGCGGGCTTGCCTTTCCAAGTGCAATATGGTGCCCGCGAGTGGTTCGGGAAGGCTGCCATGACTCCCGGAGAGGCCAACTGGCTCGATGCCGCCAACAGGGAGCTTCTCTGCAAGGATTTGATCAATTTGCCCAAAGAAGCCGATGCCGCTGCCACCGTCGCCGCCCTCACCAAGGCGATCGAAGGATTGAGAAAATCTCCCGTCTTCAACGAAATCCAGGGCTTGGAAAATGTCGCCGCGATTTCCGATGTGGCCTTTGGAGATGAGAACGTTCACATGCTCTGTGTCGGACTCATTGACAAACGCTTCGCCATCGAACCCACGCAGCTTTTTGGCAACCGTATTTTCGAGGCGCTTCGAAAACGGAACGATCCTGCTGACCTGCTCTACACCTCCGCTTATCTGTGGCGTCACGTCGCCGTCCATCACCGCACCTATCCGGCCATGCTCGCGCTGGCCGAGTCCATGCTGGAAACCAATCCGTCCGTTTCCTATGCCTTCGCCAACGAGGGACTGGCCGTTATCGAGCGCCACGTGAGCGGGCACACCTGGTTCAACCGCGAGGCGGACATCCCCCGCCTAAAGGGCATCCGCAGCAAGGCCGCCATGAAGCTCGGCCTGGTCGTGATCCCGGTTGCGGCGGATCATCCGAACTATCCGGTCTATCAGTCGCAGGCCGAGTGGCTCGCCGGCAATGAGGACAGTGCATGGAACCTGCTGCACCCGAACTGGGAAGCCTTCACCAAGATCCACCGCGAACTCACCTTCTCCTACCTGATGTGGGTGCTCGACCGCGCAACCTACTCGCGCGATGAATCCGGTCAGGAATTCCTCATCAAGGAGCTTCTCACCTGGGCGGGCGAAAAGAATTCCTCCCTCACGCCAACGGAGAAAGCCAGCGTGGACCTCGCGTACGGCGACATCGCCCTCCAGCGAGGCCAACTGCGCGAAGCTCACGAAATTTATTCCCGCATCCAGAAAAACCCGGCCTACGAAGGCCTCCCCGCACGCCATGAGGCGGCGCTGCGCCGCGTTCGCGCGGAACGCATGGCGAAAAACTTCGATGCGGCACTCCAGACGCTGACCGACCTTGAAATGGAGCGCATCCCGGAAATCTGGAGCGAAGTCCGCTTCGCCCGCGCCGAGACCCGCTTCGACATGGAGGAGTTCGAGGATGCCAAAGAGGACATCGAGTCCATTCTCGAACGCGACCCGAACCATCCCGATGCGCGAATCCTGTTAGGCAAGGTCCAGCTCCGACGGAAAAAACTCATGGAGGCCACCGAGGTCGAGATCGGCTCCGCTGCCGGCCAAACCTCGCTCGTTCCCGGTGAAAACCTCAAAGTCACGCTCAGCGATCCGACGCTCGCCGTGTCCGGCGCCGGGACGGAAACCGAAGTCGTCGTATGGGCCACCTCCGGCGACAAGGAAACCTTTTTCCTCCGCCAGTTCGGCGACGAGAAAACGAAGTTCCGCGGGGAAATCCCCACCGCGCTCGGAGCCCCCGCTCCCGGCGACGGCACGCTCCAGGTGATCGGCGATGACGAGGTGTTCTACGGATACACCGACGAGTTCCGCCGCAAGATGAACCTCGACGATGACAAACGAGGCGGGCCGATCACGATCGCTTCCGATGCCGTGCTCATGGCTTCCGCCCGCAAACTCCTCACCGAAGCGGAGCAACGCGCCGCCGACATGGAGGAAATGATGGAGAAGATCGGTACTGGCGATAAAGTGCCTAGTTCAGTGGCCAATGCGCGCTGGGCCGAACGCTCGCTGGCCGGCGAGGCAGACGAGTCCGCTGAAAAGATCGCTCAGAAGCGTATCGATTCCATCGCCAAACCCGGCAACCCGCTTCACATCCGCGTGGTCGATCCCGACCGCGGCCGCACCGCCGGCATCGATGAGCTCACGGTGGCCGCCAGTGCCTCCAGCGGAGATTCGGTCTCCTCGATCACCCTGCGCGAAACCGGCACCCATACCGGCGTCTTCGAAGGCACCGTGCCCACCACCGGTGCCCAGGCCCAGGCGCTCGCCGACAGCTCGGAACCGGGCCGCTCTCCCAACATGGTGATCAGCCCGCGCACGGATTATCCGGCGTGGAAACCAGTGGCGGTCAAGGGCGCAACGCCCGCCTTCACGGTCGATTTCAACGACAACCTTCCGCTCGGTGAACTCACGATCACCGCCCGCGAACCGGGTGCCGCACTCAACAAATTCATCGTCCAAACCGCGATGAATGCCACCGATTGGACCACGGTCGGCACCTACCCGGCATCGAAAATTTCCATCGCAGATCCATGGAGACCTTCAATCGTCGTGGTCAATGAAAGCCAAACGACGGCCGCACGCTCGGTTTACGAGGGCGCTGCCCTCCGCGCCCATCTCAATACTGGCTGGCTTGCCCAGCGACCTGACATGGCGATTGGCCGGAATGTTGGAGGCGTGTCTTCCGCATTTCCGGCGTCCATTCCAACCGATATCCAGTGGCTACGCGGCAGCCGATTCAAGAATCCGGCAGTTGTGTTCCGCTTCCAAGCGTATTTCTACGAGAAAGAACAGGTCACACGCAAATTCGCGCTCAATCTCGGTGCGGCACCGAAGTCGAACATTCCGGCCGACCAAAACCAGCCGGCCGAGTTCCTAATCGCCATTAACGGCAACCCCATTACCACCAAAGGCCGGGGCCAGTTGGATGGTCAAATCGAGTTGAAACCCGGCATCCACAAAATCGAGATCTGGGCAACTGGCTGGCTTTACAGCATTGGCTTCGGCCGCCAGCCAAAGCTCCTCGCCAATCTCACCAACCCGGATCAACTAACTGATTGCCCGGAGTCGTTCTTCGACCCTTCCCAATTTCCTCCAGCCCTGCTCGATCCCCGCAACGCTCCGGCCTCCATCGAAGCCGCCGGGGCAGGGGAGTTCCGCGTGAAATTCGCCAAGGATTCCAAGGCCCGCATGATCCGCCTGTTGTTGGTCGGTCACGATGGCCCTGTCCCCGCGCTCAACAAGCTGGTTCTCACCAAGCCCGACGGAAAACCGATCCTCCCCGTGCCGGCGGACTTCGCCGAGCTCAACAAGAACGACACGCTTGAAATGCTGACCGGCGACAAGATTTTCGTCCGCTATGTGGACGACCGTTTCGTCACCAAGGCAAAGCAGCGCCATGAACGCATGCTCTCGGTTTCCTTCACCGATGCCCGTATCGAATTCGCCGACATGGAGCCTCGCTTTGATGCACGCAAAAACGAGGACCGTCCGTACTACGAAAAACTCGTCCGCTTCGTCCACGACAAGCCGCTTTCCCTCGCCATCCATGATGCCGACATGGATTCGACCGTGCAACCGGACAAGGTCAAGGTGACCATCGACACGGATGCCGGCCAGCGTATCTTCGATGCCGTTGAAACCGGCGATTCCACCGGCATCTTCAAACTCGTCATCACACCGGTCACCGGATCCGCCACGGGCAACCAGGTGCAGATTGCGCCTGGCGGAACCCTCACCGCCACTTATCTGGATGAAGAAAACGACCGCCCCGGTGTTCCCACCAAACGGGTCGGCACCATCCGCCACGCGGCATTCACCACTCCCAAACTGGTCCTCTCGCACTCCACGGTGGCACCCCTCGCAGGCGGAAGCGCAACGCTGCCGATACGTCATGGGTTTGATCCTCTCACGGCCGAAACCGCAATCGCCGCGCGCGCCGCCAAGGAATCGATCAGCCCGCGCTGGTCCCACCAGCAAACCATGCTTCCGTATGAGAATGCTCCCGAGGGCGGATTCCAAAACATTCTTGGCCAGCTGATGCTGATGGAAATCATCGCGCCCCATCTCGCGCTCGGTCTGGAATCAAGGGTGGATGTTTATGTCCAATCGGACTCCAGCCGTCGCGCTGCCGGAGCATCGCAGGAACCATTCAACATCAACGCCCCGGGCACGGTCCTGCTCCAAGGTAGCCTAAAAGAGCCCCAATATGCGTTTGCGCAATCGGGGGGAACGCCATTGCTTCCCACCTATCAGACGAGCTTCGCGACCGGTTTTGGTAACAACCGTGAAGTGGACCGGTTCCTCGTTACCGTTCCCTTGATCCTCCACGTCCTTCCCTCATACGGCGCTCTCACTCCCCAGGAATTCTACGATCTCCGGAAACAGGTCGCCTCGGAACTCGGTGCCGAGCCCATTCCGGAATCGATTGCGGGTCTTGTGGTGCGCCCCGGTGACAACGTGCACATCGGATTCCGCTACACGGACGCCGCCGGCGCCACCCAGTGGCTTACGGCCGTCACCAGCGTCGTGACCCACCCGGTCCTCGACATCATGGAGGAGGAATACCGCACGCCCGTCACCAGCGCGTATGTCGGCGAAAACCTCTATCTCCGCGTGGTGGATGCCGGTGCCGATATCACCGACGCACCGGATGTCGTCCAGGTCCTCGCCCAAGCGAAATCCGGAGCCAAACAGGCCGTGGAACTCCACGAAACCGGCCCGCACACCGGCATCTTCAAGAGCCAGCTCATGCTTTCCTATGCGTCGGCATCCCCGCAAGCACCCGCGCCTGCCCCGCAGGATGGCGATGCGGAGGTTTCACCCGCTCCGCCGGATACCGGTCTCGCCGTGGTTTATGGCGATACCGTGGCCGCCCGATACATGGATTCCAAAGGAGTGAAGACCGACACCCTCATGGTCACCATCAGCAAGGGCGCTGATGGCACCATCGAACCCTTCTCAAAGCAATACGACGATCCGCAGATCGCCATGCGCACGCAGTTCTCACTCGCCGAGGCCTACCTCGAGCTCGCCAAGCGCCACCGTAAGCTGAATGAACAAGAATCTGCCGATCTCGGCTTCGAAACCGCCAAACAGCTCCTTTCGAAGGCGATGGACCAGTTCACGGATCCCGACACCCGCGCCCATGCGGAATACTTGCTGGGAACGCTGACCATGGAGGATGCCGATGTCACCGAGGATGCCGAACTGAAGGAAACCCGCTACCGCGCCGCGCTCTCGCGCTTCCTCAACATCACCGGCACCTACCCGCAGACGATCCACGCCTCAAAGGCGCAATACCAGATCGCCACGATCTACGAACGCCTGAAGGAACCGGAAATCGCCGCGCAGGAATACGTCAAGCTCGCCTACAAGTATCCGGATTCCGAATTCCTCGCCGTCTCGATGGCGCGCCTCGGCACGCATTTCCTGAAAAAGGCGTCCGAATACGAAGCCAAGGCGAAGCCGCTGCTGGAAAAGGCCAAGGCGGAGGAAAACAAGGATGCCGGATTCGAAGGCGAGGCGCTCATGAAGATGGCCGTCGCCGAATATCTCAAAACCGCCACGATCTTCAGCCGCCTCCAGGAGCGCTTCCCCAGTGACCCGCTCGCCGGTCAGGCAGGGCTCCGAGCAGGCCAGTCCTACATGCGCGCCGGCAAAAACCAGGATGCGGTGGATGCCTTCCAACGCGTCATCTCGGAAGAAGGATACGATGGCAAAACCATCCGCGCCCAGGCGATGTATTGGGCGGGCATGAGCTATCAGGCGCTCAAACAACCGATGGCCGCCTACTCGGTCTTCAAGCGCCTCACCTACGACTTCCCGGAAAGCGAATGGGCAGCCTTCGCCCGTGGGCAACTCTCGCAGGAGGGCATGCTGAACCTGGAGACCGATCTGGAGATGAAACGACTGGAGGCTGAGAAATGATCATGATGGGGATACTCAATCGAAAATCCTGGGTTGCCGGAAGCACATGCCTTCTCGGGACCTTCTGGCTGGCCTGCGCGGCGGCATCGGGATCGCCCTTGGACGATCGCATCAAGGCATTCAAGGAAGCCGAGAAACAAACGGATCCCACGGTCCTTGCGGTTCTGGAGTCCGGTTTGGGTGAGGCGCGCTCGGCCCAGGCGCTCGCCGCGGTCAAGACATGGCTGTCCACCCAGTCCACCAACAACACCGACCTCATCTACAAGGCGGCCCTCACCGCCGAACGCGCGGGCGATGCCACTATGGCCTCCGGCCTCTACCGCAAGCTCC
>CBFGOB010000149.1:0-6805 GCA_965650215.1 uncultured bacterium
GTTCGGTCCTGCCGATCCTTTCACGCAAGGATCTCTCGGTGCCATTCATGCGCGCCGGAGAGATGGAGGCGCATCCGGAGTTTTCCGGGCGCCCCCTGTGGGAATGTGCCGCCGCCTACGAGGCGGCGCGAGGCGGCATCACGCCCGACGAGGTGCTTGAAAAGATGAAGGGCCTCGCGCGGATTTTTGAAGGTGCGGTTCGGGAAGGCCTGGCGGGCACGAGTTATGCCGACCGCATCCTGCCCTCGCAGAGCCCGGGATTCACCAAGGCCGAGGAGGAAGGGAAACTCATTCCCGCCGACATCAACAACCGCATCGTGCGCTACGTTTCGGCGATCATGGAGGTGAAGTCATCCATGGGCGTGATTGTCGCCGCGCCGACCGCAGGTTCCTGCGGGGCGATGCCGGGGGCGGTGTTGGCGGTTTGCGATGCGATGGGCTGCGATGAAACCGAGCGCGCCAAGGCGCTGTTGATCGCCGGATTGATCGGGGTCTTCATCGCCCGCGACGCGACCTTCGCCGCCGAGGAAGGGGGCTGCATGGCCGAGTGCGGATCGGGGTCCTCGATGGCCGCCGCGGCCATCGTGCACCTTGCGGGCGGCAGCACCGCGCAGCAGCTGGCTGCCGCATCGATGGCCCTGCAAAACTGCTTCGGCCTGGCCTGCGATCCGATCGCCAACCGCGTCGAAGCGCCCTGCCTCGGCAAGAACGTGATGGCAGCCACCAATGCCCTCGCCTGTGCCAACATGGCGCTGGCCGGATACCTGCATCTCGTGCCGCTCGACGAGGTGATCGCGGCGATGGCGAAGGTGGCGCATCAAATCCCGCGTGAGCTGCGCTGCACCAACCTCGGTGGCTTGTCGATCACCCCGAGCGCCGGCAAGATCGCCGAAGCGCTCGCCGCCCAATCCTGCGCCTGCGGTGGGGGCAAGTGCTGAAGCAGCGCTTTGCCGATGGCTGGGCGGGCGATGAGACCTGAAAAAGCGCCCCTCTCCAAGCGGTCATGGTCCTGTGAGGTGAAAATGCGGCATTTTTCGCGCCGGTGACAGGAAATGCCTTTCCGCCGGGTAAACCTGTTCGCTAAGTTGTATTGGCATTCATCCCATCACCCCTTCCATCATGTCCCATCTGTCACGTCGTCAATTCGTCAAGCGGGCCTCGGCATTCGGAGCCCTGGCCACGGTCGGTTTTCCCAGCATCATCCGCGCCCGGGGGCTGAATGAAAAACTCCAGGTCGGCTTCATCGCCGTTGGCGGTCGTGCCGGTGCCCACACCAGCGCCTGCCACAAGGCCGGCCTCCAATGCATCGCCTTCGCCGAGGTCGACAAGAATTTCTGGAATGGGGTTCATGGCAAAGCCGGTTGGGAGCAGGCTGCCGGTTACACCGATTGGCGCGAGCTGTTCCAGAAGCACGGCGAACAGCTTGATGTCGTGTTTGTCTCCACGCCCGACCACACCCACTTCGCGCCTTCGATGACGGCGGTGTCGATGGGCATCCATTGCTATACCGAGAAACCGCTGACCTGGTCGGTCAAGGAAGCCCAGCTGCTCACGGCCGCCTACAAGGCCAACCCGAAGGTGGTCACCCAGATGGGCAACCAGGGCCATGCGGGCAACGGCTGGCGCATCGCTTATGAATTCATCAAGGCCGGCGCGATCGGTGACGTGCAGGAGTTCCACACCTGGACGAACCGCCCGGTCTGGCCGCAAGGTGGCCAGCGCCCGACGGGATCCGAACCGGTGCCCGAGAATCTCAATTGGGATGCCTGGATCGGGCCAGCGCCGATGCGCCCCTATGTCGGACCGGCCAAGGGCGAAAAGAAGCAACCCTACCACCCCTTCAACTGGCGTGGCGTGGTCGATTTCGGATCGGGCGCCTTGGGCGACATGGCCTGCCATACGACCGACGGCATTTATGCGATCATGGACCCCGGCTACGCGGCGACTGCCGAGCCATTGGAAATGACCGCTCCGGTGGGCGACCAGTATCCGGCCGGCATGATGGTCAAGTCGACCTATCGCGCCAAGGCGGACCGCCCGGGATTTGCGACCTTCTGGTATGAGGGTCTGAAGGCCGACGGCGTCACTCCCTACATGCCGGAGACTCCCGAGGAGTTGCTGTCCGATGGCCGCAAGCTGCCGCGCACCGGCAACCTGATCATCGGCACCAAGGGAAAGATGCTGGTGACCGGCGACTACTGGGATGGGCCGCAGCTGATCCCTTCGGCGCGCCGCACCGAGTTCGGCAAGCCGCCGCAGATCCTCGAGCGTTCGCCCGGCCACCACGAGGAATTCCTCATGGCCTGCCGCGGCGAGAAGCCGCGCGAATTCAGCCAGTCGAACTTCTCCTACTCCGGCCCGATGACCGCCAACGTCCAGTTGGGCAACCTCTGCGCGCGCGCGGGCAAGAAGCTCGAGCTCGACGAGAGCGGTGTCATCACCAACGACCCGTCGATCAATGATCTTGCCTGGCGCGAGCCGCGCGAAGGCTGGGGCCCGCTGGTGCAGAAAATCTGACACGCGCCCGAACCACGGCATTTCAAGCCGGCCCCTTGCGGAAACGCGGGTGGCCGGCTTTTTTTTGGACCGGCGCCTGCGGCCCTCGGCCGATGTGCCCCTGCCAAGAATCGAACTTGGATTTAGCGTTTAGGAAACGCTCGTTCTATCCATTGAACTACAAGGGCCGGTCGGCGGACCGAGTGGATAACCCCGGCATCGCGCGGCGGCAAGTCACTTGTCGCGGTGGCGGAATTTCGGCACTTCTAGGCGTTGGGCGGTGTAGATCCCCTGGTGTCCGCTGAAGCGGTAGGCGATGATGCAGGCACTGGCGAGGTAGAGCCCGTTTTCCGCACCGAAGAGTTCCATGCCGAGCAGGGTGGAGGCAAGGGGGGTGTTGGTGGCCGCCGCGAAGATCGCGACCAGGCCGATGGCGGCGAAGAGGTCGACCGGAGCACCCATGGCGATGGCAAGTGCATTGCCGAGTGCGGCGCCGATGAAAAACAGCGGCGTCACTTCACCACCCTTGAAGCCCGCGCTGAGGGTCACCACCGTAAACACCAGCTTCCAGATCCAGGCTGTGGCGGGAATCCCGGTACTGGTGAACATTGCCGGCAGGGTGATCGCGTCCGGCCGGTTGCCGAGGACACCCAGACCCAGATAATCCGGCGTGCCGACCAGCGCGTAGAGGCCGATGAGGATCAGTCCGCCCACGGCAGGTTGCAGGGCCGGGTGCGGGACCAGCCGCTTGAAGAGCCCGGTCATGCGGTGGCAGGACCAGGCGAAGCCTGCACCGACCAGGCCAAAAGCCATCGCCGCAAGCACCACCTTCCCAAACAGCCACAGGTCCGGATACGTGCCCGGCGGCAGCACCGCGACGTGGTACTGGGTGTGCGCGATGCCCCAGGCACTGCAGGTCCAGTGGGCGACCAACGAGGCGATGAAGCAGGGAACGAGCGCGTCATACTGCATCCGGCCGATCACCAGCACCTCAAGGGCGAAGACCGCACCGGCGATCGGTGTGCCGAAGACCGAACCGAAGCCGGCGGCGACCCCGGCCATCAGCAGCATCCGCAGGCTGCCGGCATCGAGTTTCAGCAGCCGGCCGACGCTGGAAGCGATGCTTCCTCCCATCTGGACGGCTGTGCCCTCCCGCCCGGCCGAGCCGCCAAAGAGGTGGGTCACCAACGTGCCAAGAAGGATCAGCGGCGCCATCCGGCGCGGCACGCCGGCCGCGGGTTGGTGGATTTCATCGATGATCAGGTTGTGGCCCGCCGCCGCCGATCGGCCGTGGCGGTGGTAGATCCAGCCGACGGCGGCACCTGCGAGCGGCAGGAGGTAGAGCAGCCAGGGCTGGGCGAAGCGCAGCCGCGTGAGGGCATCGAGGCTCCAGAGGAAAAACGCCGAGGCCGATCCGACCAGGGCCGCCATCGGCAAAAGGATGGCCAACCACTTGATCGCCGCGACCGGTTGGAAAGGGAGCCGAAGCATGACGCGGCGGGAAATTGTCAGAATCCTCGTCCGATGGGGAGTCCCAAATCGAAAATGTGGATGAATCCGCCCTGTGCCTGCGCGGCCTTGCGGGAAGCGCCCCGCCCCTCACCGGTCGTGAGAGTGAAACGCCCGGCGGGTTCGATGGTGCAACAGCTTCGCCCTGCCGCATGTCGATCGACGGTCTAACTCGGATGGGTTGCAGGCCGGGTCTAAATGCAGACATGGCGGTTGAAACATTGGCATTTTATAAGCTTATCTTATTTTGCGGTTTATATATAGGATTCTTCAGTCCTGTTTCTTGGTGATTCCGATCAAATGCCCTTTGATATCCACGCAAACGCGTGATCATGGGGTTTGAGCTTGCTGATTTGGCGAGTTGTTTTCATACATTTGATTGTTATGAAAATTATGAATTTTTTAATCAAGTTGGTAACGGGTTGCTTGAGGATTCGGGGCCGTCGGAGCATGCGGGCGATGGCCATCACGCCTTTGACCGCCGGTTTTTTGGTGCTCTCGGGTCAAGACGCGCCCGCCGTGGTGCTGACCTTCGATGACATCGGGGTGCAGAACAACTGCGTTACTGTGGGAACCTATCAGGGTTTTGTGTTCAATGAAACTTTGTGTCATATCGACCTTGTGGAGTCGTATTGGACTTATGGTGCGCACAGTGGCGATTTTGCGGTTCTCAACAATTATGGCGGTGCGGGCGAGATCACCAAGGATGGCGGTGGGACGTTCGTCTTTTCCGGCCTGTGGGCAAAACATTGGAGCACAGCAACGGAATCCGGCGGTGCAGTCAGCCTGACTGGTTTTTTGAGAGGTTTTTTGAATGGCTCGATGATGTGGTCGGTTTCGACCGGTTTGAACGGGAGTTACCAGTTTTTGGAAGGGCAAGAGGGAGCGATTGACACGTTGCGAATGGATTTCGGGAATCATTTCCTGGTGGACGACATCGAATTCGACGTGGGTCCCGTGCTTGAAGAGCTCGAGCTTTCTTCATCGGCCATCCCGATGAACCTCGCGATCGGCCAGATCGGATCGGATGTCCATCATCAGGCGGTGCGGGGCATCAACAACCGTCTTTTCCGTGCGCGGGCGCGAACCACGGCCGGGAACCTCAAGCGTTTCCCGGTGAGCCTGCGTCAGTCGTCGGGGTTCCCCTCGGCGCAAAGCAGTGCCAACGCCGCATCCCCGGACACGGTCGCGGCAGGTGACAACTGGGAGTATTTCGTCTCAGGCAGCTTCGGTGATGTTGGCCTCGACAACCTCGGTGCCAACCCCGGCCTGGATTCCAGTACTTACAATTCAACCGTCGGCTTTGAATACAAGGTGAGCGATCCGTTCTCGGTTGGCCTCGGGTGGTCGCACGTCTGGAATGACAACGACATGAACGGCGGACTGGGTTCGGTCGACATGGATGGCGATGCGGCCATCGTTTACGCCACCTGGTTCAAGAACAACGTCTGGGCCGACCTGCTTTACGGTTATGGTGCCTACGAAGCCGACATCCGCCGTCCCAACGGTGGCGGCACCTCGGTGGCCTCGCCGGATCTGACCGCCCATCAGTTGAGCCTCAACGTCGGCTACAACATCGAAGCCGACACCGCCAACACCTGGTTGGCACCGCTGACCGCGGGCAACAGCCGTCTGGTCTACGGCCCGACTCTTGGCGTCGACTACTCGACCGGCACGCTCGACGGCTATGCCGAAACCGGCAGCCCGGGCTTTGATGCGGTGTTCGGGGATCAGGACTTCGATTCGTTGATCGCGCGCGTTGGCGGTCAGGTGACCCACAGCACCCGCATCAACTGGGGGCGCTTCCAATCGCAGCTGCGCCTCGAATACGCCCATGAGAGCCAGGACCAAGGCAACACGGTGAGAGGCTCGCTGGTGGTGGATCCGCTGATCACGGCCACGGGTACCGATCTTGCGGCCGGACGCGACTGGCTGGAAGCCGGTGCCGGGGTTTCGCTCGATGTCGTCGACAGTGATGTGACCGTGTATCTCGACTACACCGGCCAGTTCTTCCGCAGCGACATGACTTCCAGCTACTTCACGCTGGGTGCCAGGATGCGGTTCTGATTTCTCGGTTGTGTTTTCATGCCACTCCGGCGGGTATCCATGGATGCCCGCCGGTTTTTTTGTGTCAGGGGCGGAGCGCCAGCGGAAGACGGCGATTGGAGATCGCCAGTCCTAACATGGCAGCCCGAGGCAGGCACTCCGGGATCGCGTCAGGTGCGACTCGATGAGGGGCGGCAGGGAGCTGCCTAGAGCGGTTTCTGGTTCTGCCAGCGTTCGATGGCGAGGCGCATGCCTGCGGCCTTGTGCAGGGTTTCCTCGTATTCCGATTGCGGGTCCGAGTCGGCGACGATGCCCGCGCCAACCTGATAGGTGAGATGCTGGTGCTCGCGCACCAGGGTGCGGATGGCGATGTTGAAGGAGCTTTCGCCGTTGGTGCCCAGCCAGCCGATGGCGCCGCAGTAGATGCCGCGTTTCTGGGGTTCGAGCTCGCGGATGATTTCCATCGCCCGTTTTTTCGGCGCGCCGGTGATGCTGCCGCCGGGAAAGCAGGCGGCCAGCGCCTCGATCGCATCGCAATCCTCGCGCAGGGTGCCGCTGACGGTTGACACCAGATGGTGGACCTGCTCGAGCGCTTCGAGGCGGAGCATTTCGGTGACTTTCACGCTGCCGTATTCGCAGACCTGGCCGAGATCGTTGCGCAGGAGGTCGGTGATCATCACCAGCTCCGCGATTTCCTTCGGCGAGGTTTGGAGTTCGTAGGCCGAGCGGCGGTCGGCATCCGGATCGCTGAAGC
>CBFGOB010000150.1:0-6801 GCA_965650215.1 uncultured bacterium
CGACCCACATCCTCCACGAGGTGGAAATGATCTGCGACCGGGTCATCATCATCGATGGCGGCCACATCAAAGCCACCGACACGCCGGCCAAGCTCACCCAACAAATGCGCGCGGCTGGACGGATCCAGGCCGAGCTGAAAGGCGATACCGGACAAATCTCGAAAGCCCTCGGCGATCTCAAGCACGTCAAGAAAGTCACTTGGGAGACTCAAGAGGACGCATGGAGCGACTACACCATCTGGGTCGATTCCGGCACCGACGCCCGCGAACGCATCGCACAGCTCGCCGCCAAAAACCAGTGGCCGATTCGCCATCTCTTCCGCCACGTTGCCACCCTCGAAGACGTCTTCGTCGAACTGACCCGCAAGGACTGATGGGCCAACCGATGAAACGATTGCAACGATGGCCTGTGACCGTCGGTCGTTTGCATCAATCAACGTCGCACGCTTCCATCGATCACCGCCGGACACTTCAAGCCATCAGCATCGCCCCCACCCGTTCATGGCGCCTGGCGCTCACACTGAGGATCGACGCAGCTGAGGCCAGGGTCATTGGATGAAATAAGTCTCCCCATCCTGACCCATAATGGTCAGGATGACGCCAATTGTGACAGAATGCAGCCTCATCCGACAAAACAACTAGACACCTGACCGAAAAAGGACATGATGAAAGCCAATGTCCTTCAAAATTCTTGCTCCCTCGGAACAAGTCGCGATTCACCTGCGCGGGCTCTTGCTCAAAGGCCGCTGGACCGGGGAATTGCCCGGGACGCCGACACTTTCGGCTGAGCTGGATGTCGACCGCAAAACGATCATGGCGGCCCTCAAGACCTTGGAGCGGGAAGGCCTCGTCCAACCGCAAGGCCCGGGTCGTCCCTGTCTGATCCACCCGCCGCAGAAAAAGCCGAACAGTCATCTGAACATCCGGCTGATTCCTTACGAAAGCTCGAATCATCAAAGTCCGATGATTCTCAAGTTCATGAATCTGATCGAGGAATCGCAGCACCACATTTCGATGACTTCGAGCAGCCTGACCGAACTCGGCATGGATGTCTCGAAAGTCGCGCGCATGGTCGAGAGCAACCCGGCGGATGCCTGGATCCTGGTGTCGGCATCCCGCGAGGTACTGCAGTGGTTTGTCGACCAGCGACTTCCGGCATTTGCAGTGTTCGGAAGACGCAGGCAGGTCCCGATCGCCAGTACTGGACCCGACAAGGTGGCCGCCATGCGTGCGGCGCTTGCAAAACTCATCGCGCTGGGTCACCGCCGCATCGTCTATCTGGTGCGGGAGGAACGGCGGATACCCTCACCCGGCCACCTTGAGACCGAGTTTCTCAAGTCCCTCCAGACGCACGGCATCACCCCCGGTGCCTACCACCTTCCCCAGTGGCAGGACAGGCCGGATAGCTTTCGCGAATGTCTGCTCCGCCTCTTCCAGCACACACCTCCCACGGCTCTTTTTCTCGACGTGCCCTTGCTGTATTTTGCCGCCCAGCAGCAATTGGCGCAAATGAACATTGTGTCACCCCGCGATGTGTCGCTGATCTGCTGCGACCATCACCCGTTTTTCGATTGGAGCCGCCCGACAGTTGCGCACATCAGATGGGACATGCGGGCAGTCATCGGTCAGATCGTCTATTGGGTCAACCAGCTCGGCCGCGGGATCCACGAAACCAAGCCGACCTTCACCCACGCGGAATTCATCGAAGGCGGCACGATCGGTCCGGTGCCTTGAAAGGCAATGCCTTCACAGCTTCCCGATCTCCAACAGCAGCGCGGAACAAGGTTCCATGTCCGGAAGGGCGAGGCCGGGCGAACTGAGATCGTCACTGCTTGCCGAACCTTTCCAGCCGCTACCCAAGCGGTCACTCACCAGCCAGTGCATGCGCTCCGAGTAACCCACAAACAGCCGCGCATCGGGCGGAATCTGGACATGGACGCCGGTGAGGGTCTCAGTGGGGTGGAAATTGACCACCACCAGATAAGCGTTGCCGTCCTTGGAGGCCCTGCGCAAAAACGCGTAAAGCCAGTGCCCCGACACCGCTTCGTCACCCACCCGACCATAGGCGGGGTTTTGCTTGTTGTCATGGTTCAGCCCGTAAAAACATCCGCGGGTGAAGGCCGGTGACTGCGTGACACGGATCAAGGTCGCATACCAATCCCTCAGGGCCTTCTGTTCGTCGCTCAGGCGGCCGCCGTCACAGGCACCGCCATTGATCCATTTGCAAAACTCGGGCATCGACCAGTAATCGAAAATCGTCGTCCGCGCGCTGTTGCCGGCATAGCCTTGGAATCCAATCGCCGGCTCACCGACTTCCTGGCCCTGATAGAGCATCACCGGACCCTGCCCGATCGAGAACAGCAGCGCGGTGACCGGTCGTCCGAGTTTCATCCCGTGCCCTCCCCACACCCTCGGGTTGGCAATCCTCACCTCATCGTGGTTCTCCGCATAGCGCAGTGACTTGTGGAAGCGCGAGCCGGTGAAGGTCAATGCGTCCAGATCGTTCGCCCACTTCCCGTTGTCATAAATCCCCTCAAGCAAATCGTAGATGGGATCGTCATAAACCGCATTGAACCCGGCGCGCAGCAATTCATCGAGGACACTGCCGTCGCACAACTTGGCCGGATCGTTGTCGTAGGCTTCGGCGCAGAAAAACACGGCCCGATCGCGCTGACGGCACCGGCGGAGCGCCCAACGCCAGAATTCCAGCGGTATCATGTGGGCCATGTCGCAGCGGAAGCCATCGACTCCCATTCCCTGCCAATAAGCAAGTATCGCGTCCATCGTCCGCCAGGTCCGGGGCACTTCACCGAGAGCCGCATTCGGCATGGGCAGATGCCGGGTATCCCTGCCTTGGGTGAAATCATGTCCGTAATTCAGCTTCACGGTCTCATACCAGTCGTGCACCGAGGGAGCCCAGGTGATGGCATTGTTGCCGGTCACCCTGCCCACCGTGGCCTCAGGCCGGTAGAGGTCGCGCTGCGACAGGTCATCCGGGCACGGCAGCGTGAGCGGCGGCCCGCCACCTTGATGATCCCGCTGGAGATAGAAGAAATGATTGTCACGATCGAAAAACACACTCGTGTCATCATCCTCGCCAAAAGTGTGCTCGGGACAAACGTCCGATTCGTAGGACCGCGAGACGTGATTGGGCACCAGGTCGATCAACACCTTGAAGCCGTGCGCATGACAGCGTGCGATCAGGCTCCTGAACTCATCCAGCCGTTGCTGCGGATCGAGCGCGTAGTCGGGGCAGACGTCGAAATAATCGCGGATGGCATAGGGGCTGCCAGCCTCGCCCTTGACGAGCGACGGGTCGTCGCCCGGCCGTCCCGGGTAGGCGGTGGTGCTTGCCTGTTCCAGCACGCCGGTGAGCCAGAGATAGTTGAAGCCCATCGCCTTGATCGACTCGAGAGCCGCATCATGGATGTCGGCGAATTTCCCGCAGCCGTTTTCATCAATCGTCCCAAAGGGCTTGCGGGTCTCATTGGTATTGCCGAAGGTCCGGACGAACAATTGATAGATGACCGGGCGGGGATCTGCGTAGTCTCTGCCGCTCGCACTCATCAAAGGACATTCAAGCAGGGTGGGATTGGGAATTCAAGACCTCCGATCACAATCCCCACAGCGGCCCCAACACGGACAAATACCAATCCCACAGCTTCCATCCGCCCAATGCCCAGGTGAGTGCCCCGCAGGCGAGAAAGGGCCCGAAGGGCAAGGGCCTGCCGAAGCCGATGCGCCCGAACAGCGCAGCGACGATCGCCAGCAGGGAAGCCGCAAACAGGGTGTACATGCAGCCGCTCCAGCCGAAAAACGCGCCGATCATGCCCATCAGGTGCACATCGCCGAAACCCATCGCCTCCCGCGGGATCACCACCGAAATGGCCGTGCCGTCCAGAGAACGCATGTCCCCGATGCCCCTCACCGAGCCATCCGGAAGCCGGATCTCCGACTCCGCGACCTCCAGCAGTCCGCCACCCACCGGAACTCCATCGACCCGGATTTCCCCGCACTCGATCCTCAAGCGGTCGGACTTCCGGTTGAAAAGATCCCACCATGCGATCTCCTCGCCATCGATGACGAAGCAAAGCGGATCCTCATCGGCCTCCGGCTCCTGGAGACACCAGGCCATCGGGCTTTCGTAGCGCAGCGAGCGCTTGCCGAAGGCCAGCTTGCCGAGGTTGACCACCAGCCACAGCCCGAAGAAACCGACCCCGAAGCCGATGCCGCTGTGCAACAACCCGTCGCTCCAACTCCCGCCACTTCCCGCGAGGTCCGGCAGATTGGGCCATACCGCAGCCGCGAGCCCCCCGACCGCCGTGCCGGCCCAGGTCATGCCCGTAGGAATGATCATGTGCTCGGCATCGATGAAGGTGATCGCCACCAGCAGCGACATCAGGATCCAAAGGAACAGGGCCGCCTCCGGCGGAAACATCCACCACATCAGCACGAACAGCAGCGCCGTCAGCGCCTCGACCGCGAAGTAACGGAATGCAATCGGTGACCGGCACTCGGCGCATTTGCCCCGCAGCCACAACCAGCTGACGAGCGGCAGATTCAGCCACATCGGGATCGGCTTTTCGCACTTCGGGCAAAACGAGCGCTTCGGCCGGTTGACCGACATGCCCAGCGGAACCCGGTAAATCACCACATTCAGGAACGACCCGATGCATGCCCCGATCAAAAACGCGGGAATCAACCAAATCCAATGATCAAACGGTGGCTCCATCAAAGCAACCATTCAAGCCGCCCTATCCACCCTGCCAAGAACAAAGGCACGCCTGCAAGGGACCACGAGCTTCAGCTCACCCCAACTCACCAAGAGGATCAACCCCAACACCCATCGATCCACCGCCCCCAAAGCGGCATGCTTCCGGTGCGAACTGACGCTCACGGTCCGCCCCCACCCGCCCTGATTGCGAAAATGAACGCATTTCACATCGGCTGGCATGTTTCCGATTCCCATTCACCCACCCAGTTCCTTAGTCTCCGCCCATGTCCGCCGCCGATCAACTCCGACGTGCCGTCCGCGATGTGGCCGATTTCCCGAAACCCGGGATCGTCTTCAAGGACATCACCCCGATCCTCGCCGATCCGAAGCTGTTCCATGAATCGATCACCCTGCTCAGCCGGGCGGCCGACGGGCACCAGATCGACAAGGTCGTCGGCATCGATGCACGTGGCTTCATCTTTGCCGCGGCCGTCGCCGATCGCCTCAGGGCCGGCTTCGTGCCAATCCGCAAAAAAGGCAAGTTGCCGTGGAAAACCCGCCAAACCGCCTACTCGCTCGAATACGGCGAGGCCGTGGTCGAGCTGCACGAGGACGCCGTCAAGCCCGGCGAAACCGTTTTGCTGGTTGATGACCTCCTCGCCACCGGCGGAACAGCCGCCGCCGCCGCCCAACTGCTCGACGAACTCGGCGCCAGACTGGTCGGCATTGCCTTTCTCATCGAACTCGGCTTTCTCAACGGCCGCTCGAAACTCACCCGCCACCCCATCCACTCGATCCTGACGTATTGATTTCAGCGTTTCCATTTTCAGCACTTCAGCTTTTACCCTCATGTCCTGGCAATCCTACAACCAACGTTGCATCCGCTATCCCGGCCTCGGCTTTTCCCTGGACCTTTCGTTGATGGACATCGACGACTCGTTCTTCGCCGCCATGGCCCCGAAAATCAGCAAGGCCTTCGACGACCTCAAGGCGCTCGAAGCCGGTGCCATTGCCAATCCGGACGAGGGCCGGATGGTCGGCCACTACTGGCTGCGCAACCCGTCGCTGGCGCCCACGCCGGAACTCCAACAGGCGATCACCGCGCCCCTCGCCGAGCTCAAGCGCTTCGCCCAGGGGGTTCACGCCGGCACCGTGACCAGCCCGGCCGGCGGACGCTTCAAGCAGATCCTGCTGATCGGTATCGGTGGCTCCGCGCTCGGGCCCCAACTCGTCACCGAAGCGATTGGCAAGGACGCCAAACTTCCCATCCTGTTCTTCGACAATACCGATCCGGAGGGCATGGATGCGGTCATCGACAAGGCAAACGTCATCGGCCTGCATCAGACCCTGGTGCTCGTCATTTCCAAATCCGGTGGCACACCCGAGACCCGCAACGGCATGTTGGAGGCAAAAGCCGCCTATGAGCGCGCCGGCCTCGCCTTCGGACCCCATGCGCTTGCGGTCACCGGAACGGGATCCAAACTCGACCAGTTCGCCGTGGAGCAGCAATTCCTCGCCCGCTTTCCGATGGAAGACTGGGTCGGCGGACGCACCTCGGTGCTCTCCACCGTCGGACTCGTACCCGCCGCACTGCAAGGACTCGACATCGATGCCCTGCTCGCCGGTGCCGCAGCGATGGACGTCGAAACCCGCAAGGCGGACCTCGGCGACAACGCCGCCATGCAGCTCGCTCTCGCCTGGTATCACGGCTCCAATGGCAAAGGTGAAAAGGACATGGTTGTTCTGCCCTACAAGGATTCCCTCGTCCTGTTCTCGAAATACCTCCAGCAACTCATCATGGAGTCGCTCGGCAAGGAACACGACCTCGACGGCAAGACGGTCCATCAAGGACTGGCGGTCTATGGCAACAAAGGCTCGACCGACCAGCATGCCTACATCCAGCAGCTGCGCGATGGTGTGAACAATTTCTTCGCCTGCTTCATCGAGGTCCGGAAAGGTCGCAAGGGACAAAGCATCGAGGTCGAGCCCGGCACCACCAGCGCCGACTACCTCCAAGGATTCCTGCGCGGCACCCGCAAGGCCTTGCATGCCGCCGGACGCAAGTCGCTCACGATTTCCATCCCGGA
>CBFGOB010000151.1:0-6789 GCA_965650215.1 uncultured bacterium
AAAGAAATGGCGCAAGCGCAAGCTTGGCCAGCGCACGCTGTCCCCTGCCAGCTGAGGATGCTGCGCTCCAGCAGGGGCGGGATTTCCGTGACGCCGGCGAGGACGATGGCATCGATGTCCTGCGGTAGGATCAAGCCATTGGCAAGCACACGGCTTCGGCTGCGGTAGCCCCATTGGCGGAGCTTTTGTTCCATTTGTTGTTCGAGGTCGGCGAGTGCCTGCCAGCGTCCGGCCTCCATCGATTGTCCGAGCATTCGGGATGCCTGCTGGAGGGTAAGGCCATTTTCCTGAAGTGTGCGTCGCAGGCGGCCGAGCTCGCTGGCGAGTCCGCCCGCCCATTCGCCATCGTGTTCGGGAGCATGGGGAAAGAGGTCGGGCGACCAGGATGTTTGGGCTTCCAATACTTCCTGCCAGGCGAGGCATTCGGTCCATGGGCTGGCGATGTCGGGATCCGGAGTGGCCAGCAGGGCCCCGGGAGTCAGGATTCGCGGTGAAAGCAGGGAAGTGGATTGAATGACCAGCTGGTGGCGCAGTTGCCGGCCCGCCTGCGAAGTGGGCACGATCACCATCGTGCCGGGCAGTTGCTCGGAGCGCTCGAGAAGCCACTCCGATGCGAGGCTCACGAAGGGTCGATCCCAGCCGAGAAAATAACGCGTCACCATGGCCCGGGAGTATTCGGATTCGGGCAGGACCTGGGAATGAAAAAAAGACGGGGTATCGATTGGAGTGCTGCTCTGTGAGCGTCAGCTTGCGCGTTGGTGGCTTGCAAGCCGTCAGGCTTGGGAGGTGAAACAGCTGGCGATTTGGAAACCGCCGCTGCTGATGATGGCTGCGCAGGCAGCCACTCCGGTGGAAGTCGGTTTCAAATGGTGCTTGGATCGCCGGATGGGATCCGCAACAAGGGATGACGAACATGGAAGACGAAAGCCCGCGCCCGCCGCGCCGCAAGCGCTATCAGGGCAAAAACCCCAGACGCTTCGAAGACAAGTACAAGGAGCGTGATCCGCAGCGTTATGCCGAGACGGTGGCGAAGGTGATCGCGAGTGGCAAGACACCGGCCGGTTCACATGTGCCGATCATGGTCGACGAGTGCCTTGCGGCTCTCGGGCTGAAGCCCGGCCAGTGCGGCGTCGATGCGACCTTGGGTTACGGCGGCCATGCCTTGCGGATCCTGCAAGCGATTTCACCCGGCGGGCGGCTGATCGGATTGGATCAGGATCCGATCGAGTTGCCGAAAACCGTCGAGCGTATCCGTGCGGCCGGACATGGTGAGGATGCGTTTGAAGCGCGGCGCTCGAACTATGCGGGGATTGCCAAGGTCCTCGGCCCCAAGCCGGTGGATTTTGTGTTTGCCGATCTCGGATGTTCCTCGATGCAGTTTGATGACCCGTCACGGGGTTTCAGCTTCAAGCACGATGGTCCGCTGGACATGCGGATGAATCCCGGGCGTGGGCTTTCGGCCGCCGATTGGCTGGAGCGGGTTTCGGCGGAAAAGCTCGAGTTGGCGCTTCACGAGCACGCCGACGAGCCGGATGCCGCACGGATCGCCGCCGCGCTTGCGGGCCAATCGTTCCGGCGGACCCTCGAGTTCGCGGATGCCGTGAGGCAGCTTGCGCCTGCGGATCCGGATGCCGCACAGCTGACCCTGCGTCGCGTGTTTCAGGCCGTCCGCATTGCGGTCAACGAGGAGTTTGTCGCGCTGGATGCGTTTCTGCGGGTTCTTCCCGCATGTCTGAAGCCCGGCGGCCGTGTGGCAATCCTGACCTTTCATTCGGGTGAAGACCGGAGGGTGAAAAAGCACTTCCAGATGGGATTGCGCGATGGCCTGTATGTGGAGCTCAGCGATGGGGTCATCACGGCCGGTCCGGACGAGCGACGGATGAATCCCCGCAGTGCTCCCGCAAAGCTGCGCTGGGCGGTGAAGCAGGGTTGATGCGTTAGACCGCTTGTTCGTGCATGGGGGCATTGTTGCCTCGGTGGACCGCGAGCGTCAGGCCGCCCCGACTGGCCGTGGCCTTTGTGGGCCAATGCAGAAAGCCGTGCTTCCGGCGCGGGCTGTAGCTCGCGGTCCGGTGATGCCCGTCGGCCATGGGTCCGGTGAAGCGGCATGGATTGGGATTGCAGCGGGATTGGGGATGGTGTGTGGTCATCCCCATGCAGCTCCTTGCGTCAGCCGCCGAGTTGAGGTCCCTGCCGAAGCCGCGTGGGAAGAGGGTGCTGGTGCCAACGATGGGTGCCTTGCACGCAGGTCACCTGAGTCTGGTTGCACATGCCCGGGAGCTCGCGGGACCTGAGGGTCAGGTGATGGTGTCGATTTTCGTCAATCCGATCCAGTTCGACCGGGCGAACGATCTCGAAACTTATCCGCGCCCGGTCGATGAGGATTTGGCGAAATGCGAGTTGGCCGGGGTGGATGTCGTATTCATGCCCGAGGTGTCGGCGATGTATCATTCCGACCGCTCGGTGACCGTGACCGAGTCCTTGTTGTCGCGCGGCCTGTGTGGTGGGTCGCGGCCCGGGCATTTCGATGGAGTCTGCACGGTGGTCCTGAAGCTGTTTTTGCTGAGCGGCTGTGATGCGGCGGTGTTTGGCGAAAAGGATTTCCAACAGCTCGCGGTCATCCGGCGGATGGTGCGGGATCTGGATGTGCCGGTGGAGATTGTCGAAGGCGCGACGCTGCGGGAGCCTGACGGTTTGGCCATGTCCTCGCGGAACACGCGGTTGAGCGCGGAGCACCGCAAGGATGCGGCACGGATATTCCGGGCACTGAGTGAGGCGGCGGCGCTCGGTGACGCGGCGGCCGCCTTGCGTCACGCACGGATGGTGATCGAAGCATCGCCGTGGGCGAAGATCGACTACCTCGAACTGGTCGACGCCGAAACCTTGCAGCCAGTGGTGGATCTCGCCCGGCCAGCGGTGCTGGCGACGGCGGTGTTTTACGGCGAGGTGCGCCTGATCGACCATGTGGTGTTGGGTTGAGACGGGCGGGAAGAGACGGGTGGCGGCGAAGGCGCCTAGGTCTTCTTGCATTGTTTCTTTGAGGTTTTGACCTCCGTTGCGGGTGGGTTCGGGCGCGGCAATCTTGGCTTGTGGCCGGGCCTCCCAGCGGTCAGCTTGCGGCGTGAGCGAGAGCATGATCAAGACCGTGGACCTGCACCGGAGCTACCGGATCGGCGGCAAGTCGATCGATGTGCTGTGCGGGATCGATCTCGACATCCATGCGGGCGAACGGGTGTTCCTTTGCGGTCCGAGCGGCGCGGGCAAGACGACGCTGCTTTATACCCTGGCCGGTCTGGAACATCCCGAGCGGGGCAAGGTCTGGATTCACGGCAAGGATCTCTACGCGATGGGGCGCAAGCAGCAGGCGGCATTCCGCAACCGGGAGATCGGCTACGTATTCCAGAACTATCACCTGCTCCCCGAGTTGACCGCATTGGAAAACGTGGCGGTGCCGGGTGCGATTGCCGGTGTCGATGCGACCGAGCTGGCGTTCAAAGCGCTCGAGCGGGTGGGACTCGCCGGGCGTGCCGAGCATTTGCCCGCGGAGCTTTCGGGCGGGGAACAGCAACGGGTGGCGATTGCGCGGGCGATCGTCAACGAGCCCAAGGTGGTGTTTGCCGACGAGCCGACGGGAAACCTCGATTCGCGTCATGGAGCGGAGGTGATGGAGATCCTGATGTCCCTGGCCACCGAGCATCAGGTGACGCTCGTCGTCGTGACGCATGACGAGCATCTCGCAACCCGCGGTGACCGGACCCTGGTGATCAGGGATGGTGTGCTGCAAGGCGGCTGAAGTTTCAGTCCTGCTCGACGTGCGAGAGCTTGGAGAGTCCGCGCTTGAGCAATTCGCCATCGACCATGTCGCTCACGCTGTCATCGAGGTAGACGACGAGGTGCTCGTCGACGAACTCGATCGAATGCAGGCCGTTGGATTTGCTGCGGAAGGCATCGATGAGGCTTTGCATGTCCCTGATGTCCTTGCCGTTGACCTTGCTGACGATGAGGCTGCGCAGCCGTTCGTAACCGACGGTGGCCGGGGTTGGAATGACGGCGGAGAGGAACACGACGCGCCGCATGCGGTCCTGGTATTCATCCGGGTTTTCGAAGGCGGCGAGCAGGTTGAGCGGCGCGCGGGACGACCAATCCTTGCCGAACGCATGGAGGTAGCTTCCCGTGAGTTCCTGGAAGATCAATCCGCCTTTGACCAGATAGCTGGGTGCCTGATCGACCAGCACGACGGGCACGAGCTTGTCGCTTTCCTCCTCGCGGGTGAGTTTGGCGGTGATTTCGAGCGGCTCGCCGTTGCGCAGGACGCTGAGCACGAGCGGGTCGCTGACGGATTTTTCGCCGCGCACCAGGTGGGCCCAGAGCAGGCTGCCGTAGCGCGGGTGCTGGTAGTAGCCGCGGCGGTCGATCGGGTGGCCGTCGGCGGCGAGGATCACATCACCGCTGCGGATGCCCGCAAGGTCGGCGGCCGCGCCTTTGCGGACCTTGTGGATGTAGATGCCGCCCTGGTCTTCCTTGAGTTTCAACCATTGGCGGAACGAGGGATCTTCGGTCACGGCGATCGTCACGCCAAGGCTGGGGAAGCCGACATAGTCCTGCTTGCGCGCTTCGTTGAGGAAGCGGCTGACGATTTCGGTCGAGACGACATCGCAGATCTGGTCGTCCGAGTTGTAGCCGATGAGCACGCCGGCGAGCTTGTCCTTGTGGAGGACCGGCAGTGAAAAGCTGCTGGCGGCGCTCTGCATCGAGGCTTTCACCAGATAGGTGAGGAAGTTTCCGGCAAGGTCGACGCTTTGCAGGGTTCCCGAGGTCAGGAGCGCGAGGCCGTTGGCTTCGAGTTGGAGGATATCGAGGGATTCGCCGATTTCCGGGGCATCATCGATGCTGAGTGGCCTGGTGTCGGCGAAAAATTCCTTTCCCTGTTCGGCATTGCCGGGGCCGAGGAGGGCGAGGTTCGCCTCATCGTCGCGTGCGATGACCTTGGCCGGGATGAAGCGGGTGCCGTCGGCGGATTCGAATTCGAGGTAGGTCGCATAGGCGGCCATTTCGGCGGTCGTGAGCACCTCCTGGTCGCCGACGATGGCGGCCAGCGCGCTTCTCTGGCTGGGCGGGTTTTTTTCCCATGGTTGCCAGGGGTTCCATTGCTGGAGGGTGGCGTTCACCCGCACGACCGATGCGCGGAGCTCCTGGGGCGAGGCGGTGGCGATCGGGGCATCGGTTCCGGCGCATTTGCAGGCCTTGGATTCCGGGTTGCAGGCGTGCAGACCGAGCAGCAGCGGGAGAAGGAGGAATGCGGAGCGATTCATGGTGCGGATCGTGGGGGAACGTGGGCGGGATCAATGGCGCTGCAACCTTTATTTGAGCCCCAGCACGTCCTGCATGTCGTAGAGGCCCGGCGGCTTGTCCTGGAGCCAGATCGCCGCGCGCACGGCTCCGGAGGCGAAGGTCATGCGCGAGGATGCCTTGTGGCTGAGTTCGACGCGTTCGCCATCGGCGGCGAACATGACCGTGTGGTCGCCGACCACATCGCCGCCACGCAGCGTGTGCATGCCGATTTCCTTCGGCTTGCGCGGGCCGATGTTGCCGAAGCGTCCGTGGACGATGTCCTTGTCGTAGGACGTGTGGGTTTCCTCGTTGAGGATTTCGAGCAAGGTGCGCGCGGTGCCGGACGGCGAGTCGATCTTGTGCTTGTGGTGCATTTCGACCACTTCGATGTCGAAGCGGTCCTGGGTCAGGATGCGCGCGGCGTGGCGGGTGAGCCAGAAGAGGGTGTTCACACCCACCGAATAATTCGATGCGAACACGATCGGGATCCGGGTGGCTGCCGTGCGGATTTGCTCGCGTTCCGCGTCGCTGTGGCCGGTGGTGCCGATGACCAGGCTGCAGCGGTGTTTCAGCGCGGCATCGAGCACCTGTGAGGTGAACGAATGGACGGTGAAATCGATGGCGCAGCCCGCCGTGGCGAAGGCGGCGTCGAGGTCTTCGCCGACGTCGTGGGTGGCGGCGACGCAGGCCTGGGGATTCGCATCGGCGGCCTGAAGGAGCGCTTGGCCCATGCGGCCGGATTTTCCAGTGATGAGGAGTTTGAGCATGAGGGTGGTGGGCTGAGGGATGGGTTCAATCTTCCCAGATCATGTATCTGAGTTGGATCTGGTTGGCGCGGGCTGCGGCCTCATCGGCGCGCGGTCCCTTGAACGAGGCGATTTTTTTCGCACATGCGATCGCGGCAGGCCAGCGTTTTGCCTTTTCGAGCAGGGCGAGGGCGCGGAAACCGCAGAGTTCGAAGTATTGCCATTGCTCGGGCGCTTCGCTGCGTTCGAGCACCGAGTAGTAGGTGATGAAGGCGAGCTTGTCGCGCTTGAGGCTTGGGTTTTCCGGGTCGGGGAGTTGCTCGAGGGTGAGGCCGCGCATGTACTGGATCCGGTCGTAAGTCGCGGAGAAGGGCACGGTGTGCTTGGCGAGGTGGTCGTAGATCGCGAGGGCCTCGTTGAGGGAATCCGCTTGGGTGCTGCCTTGGGCGTAGATTGCCTCGCCCAGAAGCAGTCCCGCCGGCAGGTGGAGGGGGTCGTTCTCCGGCAGTGTGGCAAACCATTTCCTGAGGAAGCTTGCGGCTTCCTCGAGCAGGTTCATGTCGATCATGAGCCTGGCCTTTTCCAGGTTGGCGAGTGATTTCACCGGCCCGTCGATCGCGATGGCCTTGTCGAAGAGCGCCAGCGATTCCTGTTGGGATTGGGTGGTGGGAACGAGTGCGGCCGAGCGGGCGGCGAGCAGCCATGCCGCCTG
>CBFGOB010000152.1:0-6725 GCA_965650215.1 uncultured bacterium
TGTGGTTCCCGATCCACCGATCGTCGCCCCGGAAGCGACCGTGGTGAGCGAGCTCGTGGCGATACTTCCGTCGACGACCAGCGTGCCACCAGTGACCGTGGTCGCCCCGGTGTAGGTGTTGCTGCCGCTGAGGGTGAGGGTGCCGTCACCATCCTTGATTACCGAACCCGAACCGCTGATGGCAGCGGTGGACACCGTGGTGTTGCCTGCGCCACCAAAGGTGACATCCTGGGTGAGGGTGGTGGTGATGCCGCCCGTAAGGGTGAGCGAAGTACTGGCATCTGAGTTGATCCGCGCGCCGCTGGCCCCGATGGTGATGGCTCCGGCGAAGCTGTTGGTGCCGGACTGGTTGCGCAAGGCACCGCCGTTGGAAATGCCGACTCCGTTGATGGAGATCGGCTCCGCAGCGAAACTGATGCCGCCTGATAGTTCCAAGGCTGCGCCACCTTGGACAACCGTTCCAGTGGCGGTCGTTCCCAAGGCATTCTGGTGGGCGAGGCGAAGCACTCCTTGCTGGACGACCGTGGGACCGCTGACATCACCAAGTTGGGTATTGCCGCCCAAAACCAAGGTGCCCAGGCCCGCTTTTTGGATGTTGGTGAAGTTCGAAGTAACGCGGGTATTGATGGTCAGGGTCGTTCCCGCATAGGTGTTGATCACGAAGGGCTGATTGCCACTGGCCGAGCTAATAGCGCCGGTGGTTCCGTTGATCGTGTATTGGTTATCAAAGCCACCCGCGTAGAGCAGGGTGCCATTGTTCGTCAGGGTGATATTCCTCGTGTTCAGGTCGAGTACGTTGCTGTTGGCGTCGTTCACAATCCGGAGCGAATAACTTGCAAGGTTGGCTGCCATGGTTCCGCCACCGGTCAATTGGTGAACGACAGTTGCGCTACCTACACCTGCAGTGGTGGCGGCGGTGTAGCCGGAATACTCCACGATATTTCCACTGCCGTCATTGGCGCCGAAATGAGAACCCACGGTGACACGACCCAGTGCCAGAATGCCGTTTACATTGCCGCTGGTGGTTGTGGCGATGTTGGCTTCCGAGATCGCCAATGTATGCATATTGTTACCGCCGGGGTTGGTCAGCCCACCGAGGCTGATTTTGGCAGTGCTACCGCTTTCGCGGGAGATGCTGTTGCCTGTCTGGTGACCGAGAGTCGTGGATGATACCACCTCGGTGTGGCTGCCGCCTCTAAGCACGAGAGAGGTTCCGTTGAGCGTTAGCCCCGCCGTATCGGAAAGTTTGGAGCCGTTGTTGGTGGAGTAATCAAGCACCAGCGTGCCACCGCCTGTCACCGTGGTGGCACCGGTGAAGGTGTTGTTCTGGTTGAGCACCAGTGTGCCGACGCCGGATTTGGCAAAAGTTGTGCCACTGACTACCTGGTCCAAAGTGAAGGTGTTGGCGGCGTTGTGGATATCAAAGCTTTTAGCATTGTTGTTAAATGTCACCGTCCGACCTAGTCCGCTCAAGCTGTTCAGTGTGGTGCCTCGGATTTGCAAAGAACCAGAGTTCAGAATCAGATTGGAGGATCCGGCACCCAGATTGTTGGTGGCATCGACACTCAGAACGCCCGCAGAAAGGGTGGTGTTGCCGTTGTAGGTGTTGTTTCCAGCAAGCACCAGGGTGCCTGAGCCGGTCTTGGTCAGTCCGGCGGTGCCTGTGGAGGTGCGAATGTCATTCGAAAGCAAAGCGATGTTCGCGCCGACCTGCACAGTGCGGGTGGCACCATTGAGGTCGATCTTGTTCGCCAGTTCGATCGACCCGTTCGCGTAAGGGGCGACGGCTGCGTTGAATCCATAGGCTTGATTGAGAACCAGTGTGGTTGGTGCGAAGTGAGTGCTGCCCCACACCAGCTCCTCAGAGGCATCGCCATTCACCGTGACCACCCGCGGACCACCGTGGGCACTGAAACCGCTGGTGCCGCCGGTGATTTGGAACTGTGAGCTGCCCGTGCCGAGGCCACGGCTGAAGTCCGTGGCTCCGAGTTCGACAACACCACCATTGATCGTCAGGGCGCTGGTGCCGCCCGTGGCACCGATGCCGCCGGAAAGGGCGTTGGCGCTGGAGAGTCGCAAGACGCCGCCGGTGACCGACGTGGTGCCGGTGTAGCTGTTGTTGCCGGAGAAAACCAACAGGCTGCTGCCACTCTTGCTAATGCCCTTGCCTGATCCCGTGATATCGCCAGAAAAGGTCGCGCCATATCCGCTGGTGCTGGCGCCGGTGAAGGTGGTGATGCCGGAGCCGTTTCCCACGAGCGTGAGATTGGCACCGATGGTGTATCGGAGATCGCGATTCGCACCTCCACCGCCCAAGGTAGAGTTGAGGTTCACCGTGGAGGTGGTGCCATCGCCGAGGGTCCAGGTGGAGGCACTGGTGCCGATGGTGATGGTTGCGCCGAGATCACTGTTCGGTCCCTTGCCGTTGAGGGTCAGGGTGTTCATCGAGAGGGAGGACGGAACGTTGATCACGACCTGACTGGCACCGCCCGCACCGGCCCCGAGCTGGGTGTTGGTGTCGGCAAAGAACCTGAGTTCATTCGCAGCGCCGGAGGAGAACACGCCATTGAGGTCCCAGTTGCCCGCCGTGGTCCAATCCTGGTCGCCGGTGCCGGTTTGCGTCCAGGTGTAGGTGGTCTGCGCGGATGCCAAGGAAATCGCGAGCAGCAAGCTACCAGTAAGGGCGACGAACGGGCGAAGAGTGGATTCGGGCTTCATGGGAGGGGTTTCTGGTGCTCAGAGTTCAAGATCAAGATGAGGTCATCTTGATCTTGAAGGTCTGAAGAGCGCGGGTGGGGGAATGTGATAAATAATCTCTGTCAATTTAGCACGGCAGCTCGCCGGCATGAAGCGAAAAATGGTCAAGTATCTGACTCTTGAAAGGTGACAGATGGGGTCAGGGGTCAGGGGGCGGTTGAAACGGAGGCCGGAGGAAGAGAGTTTCAGGGTTTCGGAGGCCGGAATTTGGCCTCGCTACCGCTCGCCCCAAGCCAAGTGCCATTTTCTCCTCCGAAAATGGATCTTGTGAATACTCGCTAGCGCTCGTTCCGCGTTCGGAGGGCGGAGGGCGGAGTTACGGAGGAAGAGGGGAGGAGAAGAGCCGTGCGCTCATTCTTCCGCTGAAAGCAGGATGAGCATTAGCGAATTTTCAACAAATCTATTTCTGGAGGAAATGGCATCTGGCTTGGGGTGAGCGGAGCGAAGCCAAATTCTGAAACCCCGAAAATCTGCAGATCGCATATCCCTCGATCTCGAAGTCGGCCCTTTGATGCGCCGTCCTTCCGGCGGCGCACCCTACGGGCACTCGCTTCGAGAGCGTCCATGTCGTGCCACTTGGCCCCGTCTGGGTTGTGGCTCCATTCGCTGAGAGGGTAGGGGCATCGTGCTTGGCGAAGCTTCAAGATGCCGTCCCGGCGAGACGGCGCGACTTGGATAGGGATTCTGCCCCCTAGATCGAAGGTCAGCGCTAGTTTGGACGCGAGGGCGCCTCTAGCTCTCTTCAACATTCAACATCCACAATTCAACATCTACAATTCAACATTCACTCTTCTCACCTGCGGCGGCGCAGGAGGAAGAGCAGGCCGAGGCAGCCCAGCAGGGCGGTGGCGGGCTCAGGGATCACCACGGCCTGCAGCACGATGTCGTTGCCGCCGGTGAAGGTATTGCCCACGGAATCGCCCAAGTAGCTGATGTTCCAGTTGAAGCCACCGTAAGTGGTGACCGTGTCGCCCTGGGCAAGGCTGGCATAGGTTCCGGTGATGGCATCGCTGCCATCGTTCAGCAGGATGAAGATCAGATCGTTGGCCGCGTAGGTGCCGGCAGTGAACAAGGCGCTGAGGCTGCCTCCCGTGATGTCCACGCTGCCGGTGACGTTGATTTGATCGTGTTGGGTGCCGGGGGTGAGGCCGGTGATCTCAGCCGTGAAAAGCCCGGCCTGGGTGTAGTCGCCGGTATTGAGGATGCCCGGGCTGTTGCCGGGATTGATGAAGCCACCGGTGGAAACGGTGAGGGCACCTGTGGTTCCCGATCCACCGATCGTCGCCCCGGAAGCGACCGTGGTGAGCGAGCTGGTGGCGATGCTTCCATTGACGACCAGCGTGCCGCCAGTGACGTTGGTGGCGCCGGTGTAGGTGTTGGTGCCGCTGAGCACCAAGTTACCCGTGCCGGTTTTGTTGAAGCCGGGGGTGGTGACACCTGCACTGGTATTGTTGCTGATCGCTCCGGCGATGGTCAGCGTGTTGGAGCCCGTGACTTCAATGGTGGATTGGTTTAGCAGGGTGACGGCCCGGTTATTGGTGCCAGCGGTGCCGTTGAAGAGTCCGAAGGTGCCGGTGGCTTGGAGTGTACCGCCTCGGAGGTGGACCGTCTGGGCTCCAGCTTGACTGCCAAGGTTGCCGTTGGCTCCGATGCTGAGCGTGCCCGAGTTGACGAAAATTTGTGAATTGAACGTATTGCCGGCATTGGACAGCACGAGCGTGCCAGCGCCCGCTTTAGTCAGCCCAGCGTTAAAGGTGACCATCTGAGAGCTGATTTCAAGAGTGTCATTCGATGCAACCGTGTTGATCACGAGCTCCGCGTTGCTGTTGACGCCCACGGTTCCCGTTCCGCTGATGATGCTGGTTCCTCCACCGGATTTGATGAGGCTGCCGTTGATATTGCTGACACCCGTGCTGTTTGTCCAATTCACACCACTACCTGCAAGATGGAGGGATGAAAGTTCAAGCGCACCCGATCTGGAGACGGATGAAGTGAATTTCATGTGGGTGTTGGTAGTCACCGTGTTAACCGCAGAAGTGCCGCTATCCACGCCGTAGTTGATGCCTCTGACGTAGCCGTTCGTGCCTTCACGCCAGGCAATCTCCGAGTTATTATAGAACAACCCCTTGCCCATGTATCCAGCCGCACCCGTGGTGTTGACGATAATGTCGCTGCCGTTGGTTCCTCCGGTTGAAATGAAGTTGCCAGTCGCGCCTGCAGTGCGTGTCAGAGTTGTAAACGTGGTGCTGAGCGTGCCGGAACCTGCGCGATTGGAGGTCAATGTTCCGTCACCCAAACCGAAGGTGAGCGCGCCGTTGGTCTGAGTGCGGCCGGTCCCGGTATCTTTGAGCTCCAATATGCCACCATTTACCGAGGTGGTGCCTGAGTAAGTATTGGTGCCGCCGAGCGTCCAGGTGCCAGTGCCAATTTTGGTGACTGATATAGTTCCGGTATTATTGTTTCGAATCGCCCCGCTGATTGTGCCCCCATTGGTGCCTCCAAGGGTGAGTGTGCGGGCGTTCGTGGTAGATGCTTGAACATTGAAGTTGCCGATAGCATCGAAGTTCAGCGCACCTTCGCCATTGTTGAGAATGGTGCCATTGTTGGTGAGCTGAATCAACCTGTCGGTATCATCCCCACTGCCGATGTAGTTCAGGGCTCCGCCGTTGAAGACGATTGCTGCGCCAGCGGTTCCCTTGCCAATCGCACTGTCTGTGTTGTAGTCAGCCATTTTACTGACGCTCAGTGTGCCTCCGTTGAGGGTGGTTGTTCCGGTGTAGCTGTTGGAATTGTTTGCCAGAACCCAATTGCCGACGCCGTTTTTGATGAACGAAAGCGTACCTGTGCCGTTGTCGACGAGCAGCGCGCTCAGAATGTTCTGGCCGATATGGGTGCCGCCTAGGGAGAAAATGCGGGCTGAATTCGCTTGGGAAAAAGCCACCGAGCCGGTGTTGGTGAGGTTGAGGCTGCCGGTGCCAGTCACCTCAAAGCCGCCTGCATAACCTTGTTGATTGCCGAGTGTGAACAAGCGATCGGAGCTGGCATTGGTCGTGCCAATGTATCTCAGAACGCCTGCATTGATGTTGCTGAGCACCAGATTGCTAGCTGCGTTGGAAGAAGCGCCAATGCTGCTGGCAACACCGCCATTGGCGAGAAATGTGGCTTCCAATGCGCCACCGGTGCTTTGGCCGATCAATGTCGCACCTGTGTAGGTGTTCGCCGTGTTGGTGAGGCGTAGCGTTCCGCCTGCGGCTTTGGTGAGACTGGTTCCTGCACCGGTGATGAGGGAGTCGATTGTCATCGTGCCGTTTGCACTGATAGTTGTCGTGCTTGCCAAATTGATCGTTCCTCCTGACAGGGTGATCGTGCCGGATTGGCTGCCAAATGTGATGCTTCCGGCATTCACCGTGCCGGAGACGGTGATGGTGCCAGCGCCGAGACCATTGCCTGTGGTGCCGGTACCGAAGTTGAGGGAGTCGGATGTCGTGGTGATCACATTGGTGCCAAGCGTTGCATCTGCGCCGCCAGTGCTGCTCCCCGACCACAAGCTGCTGCCGGTATCCGCCCATGTGCCACCCGCCGTGCCGAAGCCGGTGGTTCCGGTGCCGTTGTTGTCCCAGTAATAGGTAAGGGCGGGAGCGGAAGAAATCGCCAGCATCGAGCTGCCGGCGAGGCTGAGAAGGTGGCGGAGGGCGGCTTTGGGCTTCATGGGTGTGGGTTTTTGGAGCTCAGTGCTTAGAAATAGGATGAGATCATCTTATTCCTAAAGGTCTGAAGATTGGGGTGAAGGGTGACGCGATGCGATGAATAATCTTTATCTATTTAGCACGGCAGCTCGCCGGCATGAAGCGAAAAATGGTCAGGCATCTGAATCTATAAAGGTGACAGATGGGGTCAAGGGGAAGGGAGACCGGAGTTTGGCCTCGCTACCGCTCGCCCCAAGCCAAGTGCCATTTTCTCCTCCGAAA